>JBDSAP010000096.1:0-16387 GCA_039922055.1 Ferruginibacter sp. | reverse complement strand
GGATTTATTTATGTGCTGGTAAATGGACAAATAGTAGTGGATGCCGAAAAACATACCGGGGTTAGAAGCGGGCGTATATTAGCGGGAACAGGCGTTAAAAAATGATTAGCCTTAAATCAATAGTTCTGTGATAACGTTCTTTTTTGTAAGTTGTATACTAAACAAAGGATAAAATAATGACGAATTTTTTTTGAACCCAGCAGAAGTTTTCCAATTAAGCTTCATTGGCGTCGCACTCTTATACATTTTATCAATGAGGAGCAAAATACCAGGTCACCAATTTATCCCTTGCGAAATATAACACTTCACCCAGCCATATTTAAATACATTCACAACACCTCATCAACAACTAAGACATAATACATAATTTATGAAAAAACGAATGCTATTGCTGACATCTATCCTGGTACAGGTTGTTATTGTTTCTGCACAAAAAATAACAGCAGTTCCAAATGCAGAAGCGGCAGGCTTCTCCAGCCAACGTTTACAAAAGCTGGATAAAGCCATGGACGAATGGGTAAAAAATGGCTGGATGAATGGTGCAGCAGCCCTGGTGATCCATGATGGTAAAATTGCCTGGTATAAGGCAGCGGGCTATAATGATGTAGCTTCCAAATCGCTCTTAAGAAAGGATGACATTTTCCGCATCGCTTCGCAAACAAAAGCCATTACAAGTGTGGCCATCATGATGCTGTTTGAAGATGGAAAATTATTGCTGGATGATGCTGTTTCCAAATATATCCCTGCATTTAAAAAGCAAACCGTACTTGAAAAATTTAATGCAGATGATACTACCTACACGACCATGCCAGCAAAAAAAGAAGTGACCATACGTGAACTGCTTACGCATACTTCAGGAATTGGTTATGCAATGATCGGCTCCAAAGAAGCGAACGCTATTTATGCTAAAAGCAGCATTCCCGTGGGCATTGGGGTAAAAGATGATAAGCTGTGGGATGCCATGAACCGTCTGGCAAAACTGCCGCTCATGCACCAGCCGGGAGAAAAATGGACTTACGGATTAAACAGCGATCTATTGGGTTGTTTGGTTGAGGTTATTTCTGGTACTACATTAAATGATTTTTTTAGAACGAGGATCTTTGAGCCATTAGGAATGAAGGACACCTACTTTAATGTTCCGTCTGACAAAGCTACCCGGTTGGTAAACTTGTATAGAGAGGATTCATTGGGCCATTTACAAAAAGCAGAGAACAATATGCTCAACGGACCTATCACTCCTGATTATCCCTTAACAAAAAGCACTTACTATTCAGGAGGCGCCGGGCTTTCTTCCAGCATTTACGATTATGGCATTTTTTTGCAAATGCTATTGAATGGCGGAAAATATAATGGTCAGCGGCTGCTAGGCAGGAACACTGTCAGGATGATGACGATGAACCAGATCGGTGATGTAGCTTTTGGTAATAATAAATTTGGTCTCGGCTTTGAAGTGGTAACTGAAAGAGGCAGCGCTCGTACACCTGCGCAGGAAGGAACCTTTAGCTGGGGCGGCGCCTTCGCAACTTCTTATTGGGTGGATCCTAAAGAAAAACTCGTGCTATTATTTTACCGGCAATTGCAGGGCAGCACGCATGGAGATGTTGTCGAAAAATTCAGGGCATTAACCTACCAGGCCATTGCAGATTAATTTGGATTTATATGATTAATGGATTGGCAGGATTACGTTCACTTCCCAGACGGTTTCTCTGCTTAAATTTTTGTGATCGGCTTTGGTAAGACTCGCCGTGATTTGAATACTGCTTCAATTGTGTGCTAATAAATTTGCAAATGTTTTTCCAAAACATCAACCCTTGTACATCATATCAGACATCAGACATCTAAAGATTCCTCAATTAGTATACTGCATACTCCAGTTTTTACCCTTTGCATATTTAGCTTTAAACTTTTTATGCATTGCATCACTTTGTTTAACTCCATTTACGATCAGTTCTTCGTCACTTAACTTGTAGGACTGCAAATCACTTTTATCTTTTATTAAATTTTCTTTCAGAAGATCTGAAACGAACTGTTCCTGTGTTCTCCTGGATTGCTCCATATCTTTTTTTGATCTGTCCATTTGTATCCTGGCTAATTCCATTTCTTTTTTTGCATTCGCCATTTCCTTTCGGGATTGCTCTACCTGGAGTTTGGCCTTCCTCATATCCTGTTCCATGTCGATTTTCGCTTGTTTATTGTGCTGCTCCATTTCTTTCTTCAGTTCAGTTCTTTCTTTTAGCGAAAAAGTTGCCGCCTCCTCAAATTCCCTGGAATTCATTACATCTTTCGACATTTTTTCCCTGAGAACGTCCATTTCTTCCGCCAACTTTTTTTGCGATTGCTCTATCTCATGCATCGACTCTTTTAATTCTTTTTGTGACTGCTCCATCTCAATTTTTGAGTGTGCCATGTCTTCAGCCACTTCTTTTTGGGCTCGCTCTATTTCAAGCTTTGATTGTTCAATTTCAAGTTTAGATTGCTCAATTTCTTTTTGGGATTGTTCCACCTGTAATTGTTCCTGCTCAGCCTCGTCGATTATCTTATCGGTTACGTTTTTATAATCAGCTATTTTCTCTGATGCTATCTTTTTGCCGTCTACCTGCAGTTGAGTTATTTTGTTCTCCTTGGTTGTGATAATATATTCCGTCCCGTCTAAGGTTGTATTGATCGTTCCCTCCCAAATATTTCTATTCCCCCGCCGTGGCTTTGGAAGCGTATCCTTAGTAGCAATGATACTGCTTACATTTTGTTCAGGGATGGTGTGTTCAGTAACTTTCTCAACAGTATTTTTTACTGCACTTTTCTCTAACGGATCACCCGACGTAAAAGCAAAAATGATGACGCAGGTAATGATCATTCCGGCGCTTAGCAATTTTTTTTCCATGGCATTTAAAGTTTTATTGTTATTATAAATGATACGTTTTATACGATCCATCAAATGTGTTTTTCTCTCTCCGAATGCATTGCTTAAAAGGGGAGCCTGCTGTGCATCAAATCCATGAAAAGATACAAGCGCATTGATATAGGTTCGCTTGTTTTCCGTGTTACCAAGCGCAATATCATCGCAACAATTTTCCCTTTCAAGTTTTATCAACGATGATACCCATAGCACAGCCGGGTTGAAAAAAAAGATGATCTCAATAATGTGCTGCACCATATTTACGAGGAAATCTTTTCTTTTTATATGAGCCAATTCGTGTATCAATATGGCTTCAACTTCAGATGGTGGTAAGCTTATCAACAAACCGGCAGGAAATAGTATCACCGGTTTAAAAAATCCGATAACGGCCGGTACTTTGGCTATGCCCGATTGGAGCAACTGCACCTTTTTATTTATCTGTAGTTGTTCACTCAATTCGATAACCCTGTTCGCCCAATACTCGCCGGCAAAAAAGGTTTGCTTTCTTTTTAATTGAAATACACCATACAAGCCGGCCGTAAGTTGAACACATTTAAGCGTTATCACCAGCAACCATGCAATTACTATCCAGCCTGCATATTCATTGAGAAAGCTGGTTGCCTGGGCAGCAAGCGAATTTGTATCTCTTGTTACCAAAGAGGCTGGTAAAGATGTTGATTCACCTATTTGATCTGCTGTTAATAAAACCGCTTCAGCATTTGCGTGCTTTATGTTTGAAATTTGTATGCTAAAAGTTGCAACAACTACTCCTACAAAAAGCATTAAAGCCGTTGTAAGTAAATTATAACGCAGGGCAGGTCTGACTTTTTTTGTAAAAAACATAATGCAGCCGGCAAGCATCGACAACAACATCCCCTGCCAAAGTGAATGAATCAATGTCCAGCTTAACGCCTGGATAAATCTGTTGCTAAAGAATAGGTCGGTGAATAGTGGCTGCATACATTATTGTTTAAATGATTACCCTTTATCCAATTTTTTCAATAGTTCTTTGATCTCTTCGATCTCCGCCGGGGAAGTTTTGTTATTGCCAAGCAATTGCATCATCAGGCTGCTTGCAGAACCGTTGAACATTGAGTCGACAAACCGGTCCAGTAAAAAAGCCTTCGTTTTTTGCTCTTCAATTACCGGTATGTAAATGTGCTTCATATTGCTTTCGTCCCGTTCCACCATTTTCTTTTCGGTCATGATCTGCATTAGTTTTAGCGTAGATGTATATTGCACAGAACGCTTTTGCGCATTCAGCGTATCATTTACAAATCGCACGGTGGAGGGACCATACTGCCATAATACTTGTAATATTTCCAACTCCGACCGGGTAGGCTCCGTGTTGATTGATTCATTCTTTTTTGTGCTCATAAAATAAAGGTAGGAAATTTTTCGTACGAACAGCAGCATACCCCTTCTTTTTATTTTTTTTAACAACCGCGTATTTTCATCTCATTTAAAAAGGAGAGTTTTCTTATGATCGTTTCAAACGTTTTGGGCATCGCTGTGAGATTCTGTCCCAGCGGGGTTTTCGCCGCATCGGGATTTCGCAATAAAGTCGCTGTTAATCTATAGTGTATAATACGAAATCCCCGACGGGACATGGCGTTGCTGTGAGATGGTTGGAAAGGTTACTTATCTTTATTCAACGCAAATTTTTTTAAAAAAATGATTGATAAAAATTGAATACTGGTAACGATACGGACGAGCATATCTCCGCCTTAATTCACTTGCTTAAAAACAGCGGCGCTATGTTATCTTCTAAAATAGTTACCGCGGGGTTTGACGGCTTTATCGATACGATCGTGAAAGCCATCAGGGATAAACAGCCGGAACAGCCGCCTGCTTTATTCAATACCATTAAAGAATTTGGCGCCTATATTACGGCTAAAGATGGCTCCAGCTTTAGCCTCGAATTAGAAGAGCGAAATATAAAAGCCGGTGGCAACATGCCAATAATGGCGAATGCACTTGGCCACCTCGGCGTAGTTGTAAATTGTATAGGTGCATTGGGCCACCCGCAAATTCATCCGGCTTTTAAAACGCTTTCACCCAACTGCAATATTTATAGCTTCGCCGATCCGGGCACGTCTACTGCAATTGAATTCCAGGATGGTAAAATGATTCTTGGGCTGATGGATTCATTGCATCGGGCGGATTGGGATACAATAAAAAATACCATTGGCCTCGAAGTGCTGGTGAATCTTTTCAAAGCGAGCGATCTGCTATGTTTGGTAAACTGGGCAGAAATAGATGCATCTACAGATATATGGAAAGGGATTATGAAAGATGTATTTCCACACTATACAAAGGACGATAAAACACCTATAATATTTGTTGATCTATCAGACTTTTCAAAAAGGGACAACAAAGCAGTAATGGAAGTGTTGCAACTTTTAAAAGAATTGACCAATTATGGAAAACTGATAATAGGGTTAAACAAAAACGAAGCAAAACTAATCTATACGGCATTGTTCCAAAAACCTCCGGGAGATGAATTAGAATCTTTAGGATCTCCAATTTTCGATGAACTCAAACCCACTACACTCGTACTACACTCCCCGAAGCAAGCCATTGCGATTGATAATTCAGGCTTGTTCGCCTGTAATAGTTTTTTTGTTGCTGATCCAAAAATATCCACTGGTGCCGGCGATAATTTTAATGCTGGTTTTTGTGCAGCACAACTATTAAATGCAAGTGCAGCGTTATCTATTGTATTTGCCAATGCAGTATCGGCATTGTATGTACGCAATGGTATAAGTCCGCAATTAAATGACGTGGCAGGCTTTTTGGAGAACCAACTTATAGTAAACAAGGGATAAAATAATGAACAATTTTTTTTACCCAACAGAAGTTTTTCAATTAAGCTTCAGTGGCGTCGATTTCTTGTACATTATATCAATGAGGAGCAAAATACCAGGTCATTAATTTATCCCTTACGCCGTATAAGAAATAAAAGAAATAATCGAGCATGCAACTAAGCATTTATAAAGACTACGAAGAACTATCTCATTATGCTGCTGCTGCAATTATTGATTTTGTAAAAACGAATCCGTTAGCAGTATTGTGCTTTGCCACCGGCGATAGTCCACGCCTTACTTATAAGCTAATAGTGGAAGCGGCGCAGGCAAAAAAAGTAGACTTCAGCAAGTGCAGTTTTACAGCGTTGGACGAATGGGTGGGCATCTCCCCTGAGAATGAAGGAAGCTGTCATCATTTTTTGGAAACAAATATTTTCAAGCCCTTGCAAATTGAAGCAGCAAACATTCACTTATTTGATGCGCTCTCAGATGATCTTGCCAACGAATGCAGGAAAATGGATCAACTCATTCAGGAAAAAGGGGGCATTGATTTGATGCTTGTTGGCGTAGGAATGAATGGGCATATTGGTTTCAATGAGCCTGGAACATTGATCGATCAATACAGTCATGTTGTAAACCTGGATGACACTACGCAAAAGGTGGGGCAGAAATATTTTAAAGAAGCTACTCAATTGAAACAAGGTATAACATTGGGATTAAAACATTTTTTACAAAGCAAAAAGACGATCATGTTGGCAAGTGACAGCAAAAAGGCAGGCATTATGAAACAGGTAATAAAAGGAGAAATCAGTACCGCGGTTCCGGCGAGCGTTATACGAATGCATTTAAACGCAGAGATCATGATTGACGAAGAAGCAGCCGCTTTACTTTAAAACTTTAAAGATCGCCTGAAGAAGGGGGTGCATTCCAAATTATCGCATTCCGCGAAGCGTTCTTTCGGAACGACTCGTGGTTAGAAAATGAAAGGAATTGCTTATTCGTTCCATAGGAACGTTTGGCGCGACATATTGAAATGTACTCTGAAGAAGTCTTGCTTTTTTATAACTCGCCAGACTGTTTATCTTTGCGGTCTAATTTTTATTAAAATCATTTAGACCATTGATAGCAATTAGTATATAATAACCATTTAAAAATCGACCAATGAATACAAACAGGCTTTCTAACACCATCGCTTCCGCATTGAATGATCAATTGACCAAAGAGGCTCATGCATCCCAGATATATTTATCTTACGGAGCCTGGGCAGACAGTAATGGATTTGGCGGTATCGCTAACTTTCTTTTCAGGCATGCACATGAAGAAAGGAATCACATGATGAAAATATTGGAGTATATTTTAAAAAGGGGAGGCACTGTAAAAGTTACCGCTATTCCTGCTCCGCCTTCTGATCCTGCCAGCATAAATGAATGTTTTGAAAAAGTATTTCAACATGAAGTAGATAATACCACTGCGATTTATAAAGTGGTAAAGATGTGTTTGAACGAAGAAGATTGGGCCACCTGGAATTTTATGCAATGGTTTGTAAAAGAGCAAACAGAAGAAGAAACGCTTGCACTAAACCTGTTGGATAAAATTAAAATAGCCGGTGGTGAAAAGATCAACAATGATGCCTTATACACGCTCGACAAGGACCTGGAAAATACACCAGATGATGCGAGGCTTGCGCAGGATGTAACTACTGAAAATCCGTAAATAAATTCCGTAAGTGAACAACGGTGAATAGTTGATGCTGAAATATTGATCATTCACCGTTGTCAATTTCATTCTAAAATAATGTTTCTTTTCGTTGTCAATTATATATCTTTCGGATAATTCAGCAACGCTTAACATGAAGAACCTGCGACCCACTTTTCTCCTGCTTTTTATTTTTTCTTTTTCATTGATCAGATCTTCTGCTCAGGAAGCCCGCCCCGACACCGTGAAAGCAGGTATCTACATTACCAGTATACACGATATTGATTTCAAGCAAAAAGAATATACCATCGATCTTTGGCTGTGGTTAAAATATAAAAATCCCGATTTTGATTTTGTGCAAAACCTGGAAATACCACAGGCAAAGAATGTAGTAAAATCTTTTTCTACAGTAGACACAACGGGTGGCAGAATATATTTATTGATGAAATTGCAATGCGTGATGAAGGATTCATGGCGGATCGACAATTTCCCCTTTGACCGGCAGAGGCTGAGGCTTTCGATTGAAAATTCACAGTACGATTCCAAGTCGTTTGTTTTTGTAAAAGATACGCTTGGTAAACAATTTGATCCCCGCTTTACTTTGAGAGGATGGAGCATCGATACACTTGATATTTCAACACCGATAAGAGCTTATGAAACCGCTTTTGGAGATGAAAGCCTGGCTAAGCCACACACGGAATACAGCTCGTTCAGAGTTAGAATAAGTATTCATCGGGATGCCGCAGAATTGTTCTGGAAAATGTTCCTGGGAATGTATGTGGCTTTCATGATCGCCTACATTTGTTTTTATATTCATGCAGATAATATTGACTCCCGTTTTGGTTTAAGTGTCGGTTCCCTTTTTGCTGCAATCGGTAATAAATACATCATTGATTCTTCTTTGCCTGAGTCAACCACTTTAACACTTGTGGACACATTGCACGGCATTACTCTACTCTTTATTTTTGCAACTGTTACGGCATCTGCTTATGCCCTTCATCTTGTTAAAAAGAATAAGCTAAGGCAAGCGAACAGGTTTGATATGATCATCGCCCAGGTTTTATTGCTGGTGTATGCTCTTTTAAATTTCTTTTTGATTTCAGCAGCAAATAGGAGTTAAATTGATTTTAGGAAGAGCTAAAAATTCACGCCGATATTTTTCTTTGCAATATCTTCTGCAATTTTTTTTGCTTCAATACCTATTTCACGCAGCATACCCATGGGAGAAAGATAAAAGCCGCAAAAATATAATCCATCCTTTCCAAAAGCAGTTTGCCTGCTTACAGGTTTATTTAAATTATTTCCATTTAGGTAAGCCGGGGCTAAAATACTGTCAAGATTATTCTGATATCCCGTGGCTAAGATGATGGCGTCAAAATGATGCTGCCGGCCATTTTCAAAGTGAATGATATTGTCTTTTATCCATAAAATATCTCCATACACTTTTATATGACCTTCCCTGATAAGCGCTATTGTACCAATATCAAGCAGCGGAATTTTACGTTCCTTCTCTATTTGTTCACGTGGGCCAATAGGAGATTTTTTTAGTCCAAGTTTGGTGAGATTTCCTACCAGCATTCTTATCAATGGAGCGTTGATTTTGTCTGCCAGTTTAGCCGGTAATTTGTAGGTCAGTTTTCCAAGCTCCAGTACATTGAAACCAAACATATCTCTCGGCACCACGTTAACCGCTGAGCGGACAGATAAGGAAGGAAAAGCGCCATGCTCATGTAAACACATAGCCAGTTCGCAAGCCGAATTACCAAAGCCTACTACCAATACATTTTTACCTGTAAATTCCGCGCCATTCTTGTATTTGGAGCTATGCATAACTGTTCCTGTGAAACAATCCAACCCTTCAATTTCGGGCATTTTAGGCGTCGCATTCATCCCGGTAGCCATTATCACGTACCTCGATTGGTAGATTCCCTGGCTGCTTTCAACGATCCATTTATTTTTTTCTTTTTTTACTGAAAGTACTTCGGCGTTGAAGACCGGGTGAATATTCATTTCTGTTACATAGTTGTCCAGGTATTCAACCACGTTGCGGCGGGAAGGATATTTAGGCGCCGCATTACTAAAAGGTTTGAACGGGAGGCAAGACCATTTTTTGCTGGTATGCAAATGAAGCCGTTCATAATGATTTCTCCAGGCGGTGGCCACCTCCGAATGCTTTTCCAGTACAATACAATCTATCCCCTCATGTTGCAAACAGGCGGCAGATGCAAGCCCCGCTGCTCCTGCTCCAATGATTATTGTATGCGTGGATACCATTGAATTTTTTATTAAATCTACATATTTAATTGGCAGCACGCCTTGCTCATGTTTTTACTGCTCATTTCAATGTTGATTTCAATTCATTTTTTCCGGCCCTTCAAATGTTCAGATTTTTTAATACATCTGTATTATAAACTACTACCCGTTCTATACTGCGGACCGCATTTATGAGAAATAGTTTTATTGTATATTGAACCAAAATTTCAAACGTACACTTTTATGAAAATAAGAAGCAGCTTTCTTTTAATGATAATGTTATTTGTTTTGCAAGCTGGTTTACATGCGCAGGAAATAGTGAACGTTGTATTAGTGGGGCAAGAGGGCGTTACGGAGGATATCAAAAAAGCTACATCGTTTATTGTGGTTAAGCAATACCCGGCAAACATTTATGAAAGACTGGATTATAATATGGGCAAACCCCTTATTAAGCTGAGAACCTATAGTGATTCGTTGCTGAAATCCCAGGAGGGCGCTCAATTAGAATATTATCCTTCCGGCAGTTTGCAGGTAAAAGGAAATTTCAGTAAAAATTTAAAAGAAGATGACTGGCTTTATTTTAATGATACCGGCAAACATATTCTCACCGAAACGTACAAGGCAGGCGAATTGATCGCAAGTAAACAGCCCGATACCACCACAAAAAAAGATTCTGTTGTGTACGGCGACGAAAGAGAAGCTAACATCAAAGGCGGCGTCAAGTCGTGGATTAAATACATTCAAAAAAACCTGAATGCCGATGTGGCGCAAAGCTCTGTTAAGGGTGGACATGTAAGAGTGTTATTTAAAATAAACACCGAAGGAAAAACCACTGAAATCTATCTCAAAAAATCAGTGGAGTTTGTGCTGGATGAAGAAGCACTCAGGGTCATAAGGGATTCGCCGCTTTGGATACCTGCCTTTCAAAATGGGCGGGCATTAAATGCCTACCGCATTCAACCGGTTACATTTGTAAAGGAATAATTCTCGTAACTATTTTCTTCAATTTAAGTGGGGAGGGCTTTATTTAGTTGCTATAGTTATCGATCAATTTACCATTGCCAAGACCTTGTGCAAGTTCTACAAAACCGGAATAGGTATGAGGTTTTACAAAGTAATGATTAGCCTTGTTAGACATGCAAAAATCAATTATAGCCTTGTTATCGGAACCGGAATATATTGCGATTGGAATGTTGTTGAATTCCGTGTTTGACCTGATCTCCAGCAAGCATTGTTTCCCGTTTTTTAATGGCAGATGCAAGTCCAAAAGAATGAGGTCGGGCCTGGGCATTTTGCTTAGCAGATCGATCAGTTTCTCTCCATTCTGAGCAATCGTTAGTTGAATTGAAAGAGATTTTTCTGTTATAAAAGATTGAAGCAATTCAACATCTTCCTGGTCGTCGTCGGCTAATAAAATTTTTTTATACATGGTCAGGATATTAGGATTTTATATTCAAACAAATTAATTTTCCAGGCAAAGATTCTGTACAAAAGCTATCAAGCCGGTGTAGGTTTGAGGTTTTACAAAATAATGATCGGCGCCGTTTGACAGGCAAAAATCAATATCTGCTTTTCTTCCTGATGTCGAAAACATTGCAACGGCTATGTTATTATACTCAGCTTTGGCCCTGATCTCCGCCAAACATTGTTTGCCATCTTTTATCGGCATATTTAAGTCGAGAAGAATTATGTCAGGAGTCGGTATTTCTTTCAACAGGTAAATTAATTTTTCGCCATTTGTAGTTACGGTTAGTTGAACATTAGGGCAGGTTTCCTGTATCACAGACTGAAATAATTCTATATCATCCCTGTCATCGTCCACCAACACAATTTTATTATAAATAGGCATAAAGGCAAATTTGCTAACAATATTGATCCCGAATATGAGTTACAATAAACGGTTTTATTGTAAAAAGGTCCTACCCGGATCTATTTGTTTTTTATGAACGATATATTAAACAAAATTATTGCCGATTGGTGTTAGGATCCTTGTAATTTTTTAGCATTGAACAGTGTTGTTGTAAATGATGAATCAAAAATTATAATAGATGTGAATTCTGGTGAACGAGTGAGTAATAATAAGCCGCACACCCATCCCAGCCGGGAGGAATTAGTGTGTTGCTTCGATAAAATAGTGGTGTGATATCGCTTGTTCTTACCTGTCTACATTCAAGTGCTAGTGTTTGACTGCGCTTATTTTATATGACCTTCCTTTTACTGTGTTAAAAGACAGTGAGTATCCATTCGCAGGTGCAACTGCTTTGGCAGTTGCACCTGCTACACTTACGGGAACGGCGGTTCTTATTTTACAAACACCGCCCGACAATGCAGTAATAACGGCATCGGTAAGCCGCTGATCTTTCCAGTTGATCGATACTTCAAAATTACCCCTCGCTTTCAATCCCTTGATCGATCCTTGTTGCCACGCATCCGGTAGTGCAGGCAACAGGTTTATCTCGCCTAGATGGCTCTGCAAAAGCATTTCCGTCATGCCAGATATTCCACCAAAATTTCCGTCGATCTGGAAAGGAGGATGTGCATCAAAGAGGTTAGCATAAGAGCCGCCGCCATTCGCATAGTTGGTACCTTCCTGGCCGGTAATGTGCAGTAGTTTACCGATCATTCTATAGGCATGGTTGCCATCCAGCAATCTTGCCCAAAAATTTATTTTCCAGGCAAGGCTCCAACCGGTGCCATCATCACCGCGAAGCTCTAATGTTTTTTTTGCAGCCGCTGCATATTGAGGTGTAAGCAGCGGAGATATTTGTCTGCCGGGATACAAGCCAAATAGGTGTGAAACATGGCGGTGATGCGGATCTACATCTTCCCAATCTTTATACCACTCCTGTAAATTTCCTTTTTTACCAATATGAAGTGGATACAATTTGTTTCTTTTGGCGATAATGAGGTTCCGGAAATCTTCGTCTTCATTTAATTCTTTTGAAGCATCAATAATGTTGGTAAACAGGTCCCAGATGATCGACATATCCATGGTAGTTGCAATGGAGGCGCTTCCCTTCTTTCCTTTGTCATCAATAAAATTATTTTCGGGAGAAAAAGATGGAGCTGTTACGAGGTAACCATCTTTATCCTCCACAAGAAAATCAATGCAAAACTCTGCTGCGCCCTTCATTAAGGGATATGCTTTTTCTTTCAGAAATTTTTTGTCTTTTGTAAATTCATAATGTGTCCATAAATGTTGTGAAAGCCAGGGCGATCCCATCGTCCAGTTGGCCCACATCGGGTCACCTTTTCCTATATCTCCAACAGGGTTCGACAATGCCCATATATCACTATTGTGGTGTACGGCCCAGCCTCCCGTATGATAAAACTCCTTCGATGTTACCTTTCCGGTGGTAGCCACATGATCTATAAAATCCATCAGGGGAAGATGCATCTCCGGAAGATTGGTGGGTTCGGCGGGCCAGTAGTTCATCTGCACATTGATGTTGGTGGTATAATTTGCACTCCACGGCGGCCTCAATTCTTTGTTCCAGATACCCTGCAAATTAGCTGGTACACCCGCCGTACGTGAACTTGATATCAACAGGTACCGGCCATATTGAAAATACATTGTTTCAAGGGCAGGATCTTTCGCACCTTCTGTATAACCAATCAATCGTTCATCAGTTGGTAATGCGGCGTTCTTATTATTGTTTGGTTTTGAAAGTTTAAAAGATACCCGGTTAAAATAATGATGGTAATCTTCAAGATGGTTGCCTAGTAACGATTGCCAGTTTTTTTTAACCGCAGCATTCATGTATTGGCTTACAAGTTTGTGCTCATCTTTTCCTTGTGAATCTGGGCATTTATCAAAACCATTAAAGCTGGTAGCGGCTGTAAAAAATATCAATAAATCCGTTGCATTTTTTACGGTAATCCCGCTGGTGTCTGAAGTAACAGTTCCTTCTTTGCTGGTAACTTTTAGTCTTCCTTCATAACGCATGCCACTGCATCGGTTCGGGTCATCAGGTGAAATAGGATTATCATTCCTATTATAACTCGGTTCAATGTGTGAAGGCGCTTTTCCCTTCATGGCAATTTCATTATTACTGATTGCCAATTGCTGAATTTTTAGTAAACTCCTGGTGCTTATTTTAAAATTTAGCTGGCCTTTTTTATCGGCAGTAAACCGGATAACAATTACCTGGTCTGGCGCCGAGCTGATCACCTGCCTGGTAAACGTAGTTCCATCAATTGTAAAGCGGGTGGTTGCGATCGCATCATTAATATCCAGGTCACGGTAATAGGATGAAGCAGCGCTCTCTTTAAAGTTTTGACTAATCACCAGGTCCGCCAGGGGCAGGTAAGATTCCGAATAATATCCCTGCATATTTTTCGCAAACCCATAAGCCTTATCATAGTCCTCATTTTTAAAAAGAGCTTCTCTTGCAAGCAATAAGTTATCATAGGCCTTTGGGTTGACATTGGTTCTTACCGGGCCACCTGTCCAGAAGGTAGCTTCGTTCAATTGAATCAACTCTTCCCCAACACCACCAAAGATCATTGCTCCGAGGCGACCATTTCCTACCGGCAATGCTTCTGTCCAAACCTTTGCCGGCTTTTTATACCATAGCTTCTGTGCCTCCTGTGCATACGATACACCAGTGATCATGAAAACTAAAATCCCAATGCTAATTTTCTTTATCATCTTATATTTTTTGATATTTTTTACGCACGTTTTTTATAATAAACATTATACCGCTTCCACTTTAAAAATCAGTTTATGTAAACATCCAAAAAGAACATATCTTATTACAGTAAATCGCACAATTTAAAATATAAAATCTTAAATGACAATTTATAAAGTCCCGTCACGCTATTTCTTAACAGTAGCATAGAGTGAAACTCTTTCAACTGAAAAAATGTACTACCAAAGAACAGGAAATTTAGACTTTATGCATCCAATAAAGAACTCTTTAAAAGCAGTAACTATAAGGGTGTCATTGCTGGTTATGCTCTCTACGATAAGCTCCTGCAATCAGCAAAAAGAAAATAGTACCCAAATAAAAAATAACCTTTACCCTGACACTGCATTAGGCGGATCGGAAGTTTATATTGATCTAAAAAAATTATTGATAGAAGATGACAACAGGGTAGCTACAGATGTGATGGTCAATTACGATCCTTTTTTTAAAACTTCAAAAAAATATCGGGGATATTACATCAACAGTACAATAGATTCTGTAATAAAATCTGCGCACTTTGATACGGCTGGAGCCATAATAATTTTTGAGTGTATTGATGGCTATAAGCCTGTAATGGACCTATCCAAACTGTACCAGCATGCAAAAGGATATTTTGCTTTTAAAGACCTGGAGAAAAGTGTTGAACGAAACTGGCCGGATTCTATCAATAAAAAGTTTGCTCCCTTTTATTTAGTTTGGGACGATGTTAAAAAAGACGACAATAGTTTTGTGTGGCCTTATGGATTAATTGCTATGAAGTTGGTACCAGGCAAAGTGAAATACAAATCAATTTACCCTTACCAAGACACAACACTGGTAAAGGGATTTAATTTATTCAAAGAAAACTGTTTAAAATGCCACTCCATAAATAAAATTGGTGGCACTATGGGACCTGAATTTAATATCCCAAAAAACATCACCGAATATTGGAGAGAAGAAGATATCATCTCATTTGCAAAAAACCCGTCCGCCTACAGGTACAACAGTAGTATGCCCCCGGTAACAAATCTTTCAGATGCCGAGTTGAAGGAAATAGTGAAATACATCCAATCAATGACAAATCAATAAATCAGCAATTATACTGCGTAAGTGAAAATTAGTAACCTGGTATTTTGCTCCTCATTGATAAAATGTACAAGACCCGATGGCTATCGGCTGCGATCCGCCGCGGCGGACAGGCTGCCAATGAAGCTTAATTGATCCCGATATATCAGCCTTTTTATATGCCATATTTATTTTAGTTATTTAACGCGTATCTAACCCTTTCAGGGTTGAATGTAAATAGCCGTGGGTGAAACCCACGGACATAGAGATTGTTACCATACCCTACCAACCCCAACGGGGTTGAACAATTTATTTTCTACGGTGATTGATCGCTGTTTCTCGTTCCAAAATTTAATGACGATGTTTATAAACACAATTAACTACAACTTTAAATGGGAACATATAAGCAGATTTTTTATCAGATTTTTTTGGCGCCCAAAAACCGGGAATCAACAATTTCCAGTAATTATGAACATGAACTATTCAAGTATATTCACGGTATCCTAAAAAATAAGCTTTGTAAATTATATCGCATCAATGGTATGGAGGATCATGTCCATATATTGTCTGATCTTCACCCTACTATATGCCTGAGTGATTATATAAAAGACATAAAACTGGCAAGCAATGAGTGGATGAAAGATAGCGGCAGATTTCCCAAGTTTAAAGGGTGGCAGGAGGGTTATGGTGCATTTACCTATTCTGTTAAGGAAAGGGATATGATCATAAATTATATTAAAAATCAAAAGGAGCATCACAAAACTGAAAATCTTTTTGATGAATTCAGGCGTTTGCTTATTGAAAACGGGATTGAATTTGATGAGAAATATTTATTGTGATAATAATGTTCAACCCCTCCGGGGTTGGTCATGGCTGATGTTAAACTCTGTTACCATGGGTTTCACCCACGGCTATTCAAATTGAACCCCTTCAGGGTTAGATGCCCAGGAGAATGGGTTGCCGGGCTAAAATTAATTATGGCTGTAAATTTTTGGGATACTTTA
>JBDSAP010000095.1:0-4774 GCA_039922055.1 Ferruginibacter sp. | reverse complement strand
AACGTACCCGCAACAGGGAAAGAAAGGGTAGGAGCATGAAAACCATAATCCATCAATCGCTTGGCCACGTCTTCCGCTTCTATACCGGCACTTGTTTTAAATGGTCGCAGATCAACTATAAATTCATGCGCCGCAGTTCCGTTCTTACCTGTGTATAATATCTTATAATATTTTTCCAACCTTACTTTCATGTAGTTGGCATTCAAAATCGCATATTCAGTAGCGTTGCGAATGCCCTTCACCCCAAGCATTTTAATGTAGCCATAGCTGATCAGTAAGATACTGGCACTGCCATAAGGCGCTGCGCTGATGGCGTGAATTTTCTCTTCACCCGGATTGTATACATGCCCCGGTAAAAATGGCGCCAGTTGTTTAGCGACGCAAATAGGTCCTACGCCTGGCCCGCCACCACCATGCGGTATAGAAAATGTTTTATGAAGATTCAAATGACAAACATCAGCGCCAATCAGGCCGGGACTTGTAAGTCCAACCTGTGCATTCATGTTAGCGCCATCCATATAAACCTGGCCTCCATATTCATGAATAGTATCGCAAATTTCCTTGATGCTTTCTTCAAACACTCCATGAGTAGAAGGGTAGGTCACCATCAGCGCAGCCAGGTCATCCTTGTGTTCCAAAGCATGTGCCTTCAAATCAGCCACATCTATATTGCCTGCCTCATCACATTTTGTAACCACCACTTTCATCCCGGCCATCACCGCACTTGCCGGGTTGGTTCCATGAGCGGAAATGGGTATCAGCACAACATTACGATGTTGCTCGCCTCGTGATGCATGATAAGCTCTTATCGTTAACAGTCCCGCATATTCGCCCTGGGCGCCGCTATTTGGTTGAAGCGAGGTTGCCGCAAAACCGGTGATTGCACTTAAATAATTTTCAAGCTCATGAATGATCTGCTGGTAGCCTTCTGTTTGACTGGCAGGAGCAAACGGATGCAACCTGCTAAATTCCGGCCAGCTAACGGGAATCAGTTCAGAAGCCGCATTCAACTTCATGGTGCAACTACCAAGACTAATCATAGAAGTGTTCAGGCTAAGATCTTTATTCTCCAGCATTTTAATATACCGCATCATCTGCGTTTCGCTGTGGTGAGAATTAAATACTGGGTGCAGTAAAAAACTACCGGATCTTTTTAGGCCATTATCTACTTTATTAGCGCCACTTTGTGCGTCTTTGTTTGGAGTATAACTTTTGCTTATTGCCTCCGCAAATACAGCAGCAATATTGTACACATCATCCAATGAAGTTGTTTCATCAAGGCTGATGCTCACATTGCCGCCGGGCAAATAATTAAAATTTATTTCATGCTGTTCAGCGATTTCTTTCAACTTATTTGTGTCACCGATCTTTAATTTCAGTGTATCAAAATAAGAATCATTTACCTGTTCAACACCCAGCACACTCAACTCACTTTCCAATATTGCGGCCAATTGGTGTACCCGGCTCGCAATATTTTTTATACCTGCCGCTCCATGAAAAATAACATACATAGCCGCCATATTGCTCAGCAATGCCTGGGCTGTACAAATGTTGCTGGTAGCCTTTTCCCGGCGAATGTGTTGCTCCCTGGTTTGCAACGCCATGCGTAAGCAGCGGTTGCCTTGGGCATCAATACTAACACCAATGATACGGCCTGGAATATTGCGTTTGAATTCATCTTTCGTTGCAAAAAAAGCAGCGTGGGGTCCACCAAAACCCATCGGCACACCCAGCCTTTGCGAGGAGCCAATTGCTACATCTGCGCCCAACTCTCCGGGAGGAGTTAATAAAGTGAGTGCCAACAGATCGGCGGCCATAATCACCATTACATCCTGTGCATGTGCTTCAACAATAAATTCGCGGTAGTCATTTACTGCACCATCGCTGTCGGGATATTGAACGATGGCGCCGAAAAATAATCCATCAAGCACAGCATTTTTATAGTCGCCAAAAACCAGTTCTATCCCAAACGGTTCCGACCTGGTAATTAAAATATCTCTTGTCTGCGCAAATACTTTTTCATCTACAAAAAACTTTGGCGCAGTAATATGATCGTGGTTTTTATTTTTATGATTAAACAACATTGCCATTGCTTCGGCAGCAGCGGTTCCTTCATCCAGCAGGCTGGCATTGGCAATCGGCAGAGCAGTCAGGTCACTCACCATCGTTTGAAAATTAAGCAGGCTTTCCAAACGGCCCTGCGCTATTTCCGCCTGGTAAGGCGTATAAGCCGTATACCATCCCGGGTTTTCAAATACATTTCTTAAAATAACGCTCGGCGTAATCGTATCGTAATATCCCTGGCCAATGTAGCTTTTGAAAACCTTGTTCTTAGCGGCAACTTTTTTCAATTCGCCGAGGTATTCAAACTCACTCACAGCCGGTGGAATAGCGAGTTCGTTTTTGATCCTGATAGCATCGGGGATAGTTTTGCCGATCAGTTCGTCGAGGGAGCCAACACCAATTGCCGAAAGCATCTCTTTCGTTTCCTGCTTGCCTGGTCCAATATGCCTGCCCGTAAATTCATTTTGCTGTTTTTCGAAGAAATTCATGTTTACAATTAATATTTGAAAGAAGATGTTCTTTTTTGTCCGGGCATTGTACAAGGAAGGAACATCGTTGCATCGCCCTCTTGTACTTTTGCAGCTTTGTGGAACGTTTAAGAGAATAGGTTTTCGTTGGGTAACTGCTGCACTAAACTGTTAAAATTCTCGGGCTACGCTGATTTTTCAGACGCAAAATTACCAAAACACAACAAGAAATGGTGCTATAATGTTCGTTACTTTGCACCTGTGGAAAATTTAGGAACAACTAATGTGTGGAGGGCCATTAGGCTATAAAATATATCATGAGTGAAGAACTTTTAAGAGCCTGGGAAAAAAAGTCGGGCGACAGGCAAAAACTGTACAAGAACTATTTACACCGGGCGGATAAAAATACCGTGCTAAAGGCCTTGCCAGACCTCCATGAGGAAGCATTCAGCAAGATCGACTGCCTGCAATGCGGTAATTGTTGCAAGGGTTATTCTCCTCGTTTTAAAACACCGGATATCAAACGGATCGCCAAACATTTAAAAATGAAAGAAGGCGACCTCATCAATACGTACCTGCGTGTAGATGAAGACGGCGACTATGTAATGCGTTCGAAGCCCTGTGCTTTTTTAGGTGCAGACAATTATTGCAGCATCTATGATGTTCGTCCCTCAGATTGTGAACGTTTTCCTTATACGGATGAAGATGTATTATTAAAGCGGCAACCACTCACACTGACAAACTCTTCCTTTTGCCCGATCGTTTATTATGTTTTAGAAAAACTAATGGCCACTACTTCGAAGTAAGCTCATCATAGGCAGCTCCGAGCGGTCTTTCAATTCCATCACCTTTCCATTCAGGTGCACCGGGGACGCCGGTCGCTTTTATAATTTCCTCCTTGCTCTTACCCGCTTTTATTTCAGCGCCGACAAATTCCAGGGTCTTTTCGAGGTAATTGGTAAATTGTTTCACATCCTCTTTTTTAAGGATAATATCATAACCCTCGGCAGCATGGCCACTAACAAAAGTGGTTTTGTCATTGAACTTGGCGAGGCCCTGGTCCAGCACTTTGATCCAGCTACCAATATTAGCGCCGGCACTCCGATCCACAAATGGGTGACGCCTGTTAAAAACCAGGTCTCCCATATGAACAATATTTGCCTGCTCCAGTTGTACAAAACTATCGCCATTAGTATGCCCGGCCCCAAAATAATGGAGACAAACATTTTGATCGCCTATTTTTTCGCACCACTCAGATGTGTAGGTCTGGTCAGGAAACAGTTCCTTGGCCTCATTATTTTTTTCCTTAGCAACCCTTTGTTGGTTAGCTTTTGAATTTTCGTGCGCTAACACATGTGGCACCAGCCCCTTAAATGAAATATTGCCGGCAGAGTGATCGCCATGGTGATGTGTATTGATCAATAGCCGGAAAGGCGCTACAGTTCTGTTTTTCAACTCATCAATAAGGTGTTGAGATTGCTCGGGAAATTGGCTATCAACAACCACAGTTCCATCCTTCGAAAGCATGAACAGGATAGTACCGCCTTTCTCTGTAAATACACCAATTTCTTTTGTAAGCATTTTTATTTTCCAGGCGGGATCTGCTAAAAGCGAGGCAACTGACCGGTTGCTCAATAAAGCCAGCGCTCCAAAAGTTAATCCACTATTACGTAAAAAGTTTCTGCGATTCATATAGTATATTTTAGGAGAAGAAAGTTACTATTAATTTCTGTAGGTGAATATCCAATGAAAATATTAAAATAGAGATCGACCAGCATACTCTCTCAGGTTCTCCCCTTCGGGGAGTTAGAGGGGCCGCCTTTTAATACTCCAACTTCTTTAGTGATGGCGCTTTAAACCATGTAGCCACCACAACCAATATCGTCATACACCCGCCGAAAACAACTGATGCTACCACCCCCATCAATTTTGCTGCCACCCCACTTTCGAACTGCCCTATTTCGTTCGAAGAATTGATGAACATTGAGTTAACGCTCATTACCCGCCCACGCAGTTCATCCGGTGTTTTAAGTTGCATAATATTACTACGCACCACCACACTTACTCCATCCAGTACTCCACTTACCAGCAATGCGCCAAACGACAACCAGTACCATTTTGACAAACCAAAAACAACAATACAAGCGCCAAACCCAGCTACCGCATACAATAATTTAATTCCCTGTTTGCGCCGCATAGGCGAAAGTGTAAGTCCTATTACCATGGTGATAGAACCTATGTCC
>JBDSAP010000094.1:0-60985 GCA_039922055.1 Ferruginibacter sp. | reverse complement strand
AGCATCGGTGTGCCTTATGTTATAATTGGTCATAGCGAACGAAGAGAATATTTTAAAGAAACCAATTCGGACCTTTCGCAAAAAGTAAATCTCTGTTTTGAATATGGATTGAAACCAATTTTTTGTTGTGGGGAGGCTTTGGAAATAAGAGAGGCAGGCACCCAAAATAATTTTGTAGAAGATCAATTGAAAGAAAGCTTGTTTCATTTATCAGCGGAAACACTGACCGGCTTTGTAATTGCATACGAACCCATTTGGGCGATTGGTACCGGTAAAACTGCGACAAGCGCACAGGCACAGGAAATGCATGCACATATACGCGGGGTGCTGGAAAGTAAATACGGTAAGGAATTGGCTGATAGTGTTTCCATATTATATGGAGGAAGCGTGAAAGCTTCAAATGCTAAAGAAATTTTTGGCCAGCCCGATGTAGATGGCGGATTGGTAGGAGGTTCCTCGTTGATTGCAACTGAATTTGCAACAATCATAAACAGCTTGAAGTAAATGGTAATCGAACCGGGTTACATTAAATCCATTGCAAGCGCAAAGAATGTAACATTAAAGGGAAGTACCATTGAGCAGTAACCGCCGCCAATTTTATAAACAAGAACAGAAGCAATTATTGATACAAAAAATAATACCCAATATAAACCCTTAGATCTCTTTTTAGTTTCCAACTTACTTGTAGTTTCCATTCTTAAATAATTTTGGCAAAAATAGGGCAAAACAAACAAACTTAAATTCCTGCATTGGGTTATTTAATTTTTTTTGAAGCAGGTGTAGACCATGAAAATATTAAACAATTTTTTTTGAACCCAGCAGTCCCGATATATCGGGATCAATTAAGCTTCATTGGCAGCCGGTCCCGATCTTTTATCGGGATCGCACTCGTATACATTTTATCAATGAGGAGCAAAATACCAGGTCACTAATTTATCCCTTGCGCATTATAATCAACTTTATTTATTGTGTATTTTATACATTGTGCTGCAAAGTTTTTATATTGCTTCACCTTAACCATGCCAACTAATGATACTTAATTTTTTTCTACGTTTCTCCACCAGGTTCGGACAAACGCTTTTTGTTTCAGGTAATCATAGTGCGCTGGGAAATGATGATATATCGGCGGCAGTACCGCTTCAATACTTTAATGATCAATGGTGGCAGGGAAAGGTAGAAATTCCATCCACAGAGTCGGACACAATTTATATTGAATACCGGTATATCCTCTGGGATGAAGAAGGAAAGGAGGTAATAGAGTTAGGCAATGATCGCATCATTGAACCTGGTGGGCCTGTTGTAAAAGAGATTCAATTAGTGGATACCTGGAACTACGCGGGCGAAATAGCAAACGTCTTTTTTACACAACCATTCCAGGATGTTTTATTGAAGCCCAAGGCCCCTGCTATTAGCTCCGATACATTAAAGAACTACACCCACGAATTTAAAGTAAAGGCGCCAATTCTGGGAGATGATGAAGTGATCTTTATTTCGGGCATTGGTAAAGAATTGGGTGATTGGAAAATAGATTCGCCGCTTCTGATGTCGAAAGAAGGGAACTGGTGGACAGCCAAAATTGATCTAAGCAATATTACTTACCCGATCGCTTATAAGTATGGGTTATATAATACAAGGGAGCAAAAATTTGAGGCATTCGAATCTGGTGTAAATCGTACTTTACCTGCAGCCGGTGTTAAAAGTAAACTTACCATTATCCATGATGGCTTTGTACAACTTCCGTTTCCAAACTGGAAAGGCGCTGGCGTAGCAATCCCCGTTTTTAGTTTGCGCAGCGCAAACAGTTTTGGTACGGGTGAATTTTGTGATATTAAATTATTGGTAGACTGGGCAAAGCTGACAGGTTTGAAGCTGATACAACTTTTGCCGGTTAACGACACCACGGCTACCCATACCTGCGCTGACTCTTATCCTTATGCGGCCATCTCCGCTTTCGCACTGCATCCTTTATACCTCAACCTGGAAAAGGTAGCAACCAATAAAAATAGCGCTGCTCTAAAGTCATTAAAAAGTAAACAGGTGGAACTAAATCAACTGCCTGATGTGGACTATGAACAGGTAATGCGCCTGAAGTTTGAAACGATTAAAAAATTGTACACGAGCCAAAAAGAGGCCTTTAAAGATGACATCGATTATTTTGAATTTTTTGAATTAAACCGTCATTGGCTGGTCCCTTATGCGGTGTTCTGTTATTTGAGAGATAAATATAAAACCGCGGATTATAATCAATGGAAAACGAACGATGTTTTTGATGAAGATGCAA
Organism: Ferruginibacter sp.; assembly: GCA_039922055.1. Classification (GTDB taxonomy): domain Bacteria; phylum Bacteroidota; class Bacteroidia; order Chitinophagales; family Chitinophagaceae; genus Ferruginibacter. The sequence goes on along the minus strand of JBDSAP010000094.1, from coordinate 58,704 downwards.
TTCAAATATTGGCCTCGCCCACTCAAAAGCATTATGATAGTATTGCGCTTCACTATTTTATACAATATCACCTGCACCTGCAATTAAAGGATGCAACAGCGTACGCACATAGAAATGGTATTATTGTAAAAGGTGATTTGCCTATCGGGGTGTACCGTTATGGTTGCGATGCCTGGACGTCACCAGGCTTGTACAATATGGATGCGCAGGCCGGTGCTCCGCCGGATGATTTCGCCGTCAAAGGGCAAAACTGGGGTTTCCCAACTTATAACTGGAAGAAAATGCAGGAAGATAGTTTTGGCTGGTGGAGAAAACGCTTTGAGCAGATGAGCCATTACTTTGATGCTTTTCGAATTGATCATATTCTCGGTTTTTTTCGCATCTGGAGTATTCCCTTACATGCCGTTGAAGGTATCATGGGCCGGTTCGTGCCGGCGATCCCAATCCATATAAATGAACTGTACCAAAACGGTATTGCGTTTCAGCATCATCGTTATTGCAAGCCTTATATCACCCACCATATTGTTGATGAAAGGTTCACAACAAATGCCCCACTTGTAAAGGAGCAGTATTTAACCTGGCATGATGGGACCTTTGAATTGAAACCAGCTTTCGATACGCAAAGAAAAGTGGAAGAATTTTTCAATCAGCAACCAGTAACTCCCGATAGTGATGCTATCAGGGAAGGCTTGTTTGATCTGATCAGCAACGTGATCTTTTGGGAAGAAGATGGCTCCCAAATGCAGCAGTATCACTTCCGGATAAGCATGGATCAAACCACTTCCTTCAGGGATCTTGATGAATTTTCAAAACAGAAACTGAAGGAACTCTATGTAAATTATTTTTACCGCAGGCAAGATCATTTTTGGGAAAATGAGGCAATGCACAAGTTGCCAGAGTTAAAACGAAGCACCAATATGCTGGTGTGTGGCGAAGACCTTGGAATGGTTCCCGGTTGTGTGCCGGATGTTATGAAACAACTCGGTATATTAAGTTTGGAGATACAAAGAATGCCCAAAGACTCTAACAGCGAATTCTTCCATCCTGCAAGGGCACCTTATTTGTCTGTAGTTACTCCATCAACGCATGATATGAGTACCATCAGGGGCTGCTGGGAAGAAGATCCGGCAAAAACACAACGCTTTTACAATACCATTCTTGGGCATTACGGAAAGTCACCTCTTTTCTGCGAAGCAGATTTAAATAAAGAAATAATTATTCAACATTTATATTCCCCTGCCATGTGGAGCATCTTTCAGTTGCAGGATATTTTAGGAATAGATAAAAACCTACGGCGGAATGATCCAAATGACGAACGGATCAATATACCTTCCGATCCAAAACATTATTGGAAATACCGGATGCATATAAACTTAGAAGCATTAATAAACGAAACAGCATTTAATGGAGAGCTTAAAAGTTTTATAACTGCAAGTGGCAGATGACCTGTTTAATTTAATGACATAAAAAAAGGATACAACATTAGCTGTATCCTTTTTTATTTTGAAGGCAAGACTATTTTTTGATAAATGCCACTATCTTTTCTTCTTTGTTAATGATTGTTTTTACGAAATATTTTCCGGTGCTAAGGCTTCTTACATCAACCGTTAAAATCGGCTGGTTGTTTAGCACATAACTCTTGGTGTAAATAATTGCTCCGGCTTCATTGATCACAGAGATATTGGCTTTACCCGACTGGCCTGATTTTGTTTCAATAAACAAATAGTCGGCAGCAGGATTAGGGAATACTTTGATGGATGCAACCAGGTTTCCTTTATTGTTTACTGCGGCAACAGGGCTCAAACTTGTCTTTCCACCTTTCTCCATTATTTTGAGACGGTAAAAATTTATACCTGCTAGCGGGGCGCCGATGGTATAGCTATAGTTGGCAACGGAAGAACTATTGCGGGCAGTGATGACTGCATTTAACACGTCATGAAAAACCTTGCCATCTGTGCTAACCTGAACCTGGTATTTATCAACATTGATCTCATTTGCATTTGACCATTTTACTACATTACTTGAAGCGCCTGCTTTTTCTGCTGTAAAAGAAACGATATTAACTGGAACTACTACAACAGGGCTTAGTGTCACGCTGTAGGTACCGGTAGCGCCGTTTTTAAACGAGGTAACAACAAGGTAGTAAGTACCTGCGGTGGGAAAATCATAAATAAAACCAAAGTTATTGTTTCCATTATCATCATTTGCCACCAGAGCATTATTAAGAGGGGTCAGCGGGTCGAATCCTGCCGGGCTGTACAATATCCCAAAATTATCTACTGTACTGGTGCTGGTAAAAGAAATCATGCCGGGGGTGGTTATAGTAAGTGCAATTACATCATAGTGTACGTTATCACCGCCAGAAGAAAGTGTTGTTGGCGGTGTACCAGGGTCGGGCCTGTTAAATATTGGGTCAGTATTTGCGAGTGTACCAAGGTAGGTTGTTTGGGAGAATCCCTGCAAGCAAAATAAACTTATAAAAAAAAAGAGTAAAGATTTTTTCATCTGAATTAGGTTTAAGGATTTTAGTTTAATTGAGTTAGTTATAGATTGATTTTGATTTGGTTAACTACCTTTGAAAGGTATGAATGTTAAAGCTAAGGAATTTAATTTATTGTTCAAGCATCCGTTCACAATTTCTAAAGGAACAAAAACCCATCAGCCAACTTTCCTTGTTGAACTGGACTATTTTGGGGTAAAAGGTCATGGCGAGGCGCCTGCTATCAGCTACTACAATATTCCCATTTCTAAAATGCTGGAAGACCTTGAAAGGAAAAAGCAATTTGTTGAAAAGTTTTCCTTTTCTGAACCGGAAAGATATTGGCATTACCTCCACCACCTGTTTCCTAATAATTCTTTTTTAGTATGTGCGCTTGATATGGCAGCCTGGGATATTTATGGTAAAATAAAAAGCAAGCCATTGCACCAGCTTTGGAACCTGGACATTGCAACTTCACCACTCACAGATTACACAATCGGTATCGACACGATTGAAACAATGGTTAGCAAAATGAAGGAGAAGCCCTGGCCAATTTATAAGATAAAAGTAGGGGTGGAAGGCGATATAGAAATGGTGAGCGCCTTGCGGCAAAATACGGATGCGATATTCAGGGTAGATGCCAATGCGGGCTGGACGCTTGAACAAGCGCTTCAAAAGATCCCGATACTAAAAGATCTAGGGGTTGAAATGGTCGAACAGCCGTTAGCAAAGGATGATTGGGATGGGATGAAAGTATTGTTCAAAGAATCGCCGCTGCCCTTGTTCGCCGATGAAAGTTGTGTGTCGGAAGCTGATGTAAATAAATGCAATGAGCATTTTCATGGTATCAATATCAAGCTCACAAAATGCAGCGGAATTACCCCTGCCCGGCGAATGATTGCTGCTGCGAAGGAGTTAGGAATGAAAACGATGATTGGTTGTATGAATGAGAGTTCGGTAGGTACCGCGGCAATAGCACAGCTTGCGCCAATGGTTGATCATATCGATATGGACGGGCCACTATTATTGGCGGAGGACACCGCCAAAGGAGTAAGTTTTGAATATGGTAAAATCATGTATACAGGCCGGCCGGGTTTAGGAATTCAGATAGATCCATTTTAAATTTTATTTGGTAAAATAATTTATCACCCTTTACTTTGCATTTCAAATGAAACAAAACAATTACATCCATCATCATCATTATTTTGCCGAAGGGTAAGCTGTGCTGATGTGTATGTAGTTTAAACATATTTCAAAAAGGGCTTACTCAAAAGGTAAGCCCTTTTTTTATATGTATGATATCTGTATGTATGATGTATTCCGATGTCTGATGTATGATGTCTGATGTATGATGTGTGCATTAGCACAAGCGGGCGTGATAGAGCATCGGGAATGGTAGATCAGAAAATTGTAGGGTTTACAGATTTGGAATAATTTTGAAATATTATAACGCAAATAAAATATAAGTACGTCAGCAAAATAAATATCAGAAGAACAGCATTCAAAATCACAGAAACATAGTAGTTAATAAAGACATCACACATCATACATCACACATCAAAATATCATGTTAAAGATCGCAATACAAAAATCGGGAAGGCTTTACGAAGATTCAGTTAAGTTATTAAAAGAATGTGGCATAGAATTAAACAATGGCAACAAGCAGCTAAAAGCAGTCGCATTTAATTTCCCCCTGGAAGTGTACTTTTTAAGGGACGATGATATTCCACAATATATATATGATGGCGTAGCAGATATTGGGATAGTAGGGGAGAATGTCGTACTGGAAAAAAATAAAGACATCGACTTAGTTTACCGGCTTGGATTTGGACGATGCCGTCTTAGCCTTGCAGTGCCAAAGAGTATGCAATATCAATCTATCCAGGATTTGCAGGGTTTAAAAATAGCAACATCTTATGCCACGATTCTACAGAATTATCTTACAGCTAACCAGATCGATGCAGAGATACATGAGATCAGCGGATCGGTGGAGATCGCTCCAGGCATTGGTCTTGCCGATGCCATCTGCGACCTGGTAAGCAGCGGAAGCACACTTTTTACCAATGGTTTAAAAGAGGTTGAAGTGGTGCTGCGATCCGAAGCGGCGCTGGCGGCAAACAAAAACCTGTCTGATGAAAAAAAGCTTCTCTTAGAAAAATTATTATTGCGTATTAATGCGGTAAAAACTGCCAAAAATAATAAGTATATTTTACTGAATGCACCGAACCATCAGCTTCCAAACATCTTCGCACTATTGCCAGGCATGAAGAGCCCGACGGTAGTTGCCCTGGTGGAAGAAGGATGGAGCAGTGTGCAAAGTGTGATAAATGAGAATGATTTTTGGGAGGTCATCGAAAAATTAAAAGAATACCAGGCCGAAGGAATTATTGTGTTGCCAATCGAAAAAATGATGGTGTAGTCTATTCTTTTCAAACTGCACTATTCTCACTATTCTCGTTATTTTGGCGGATGTTAATTTCAATTTCATGCGAATGAAATACAGTTAAGTAAATGGAAAAAATATTTATAAACCCCGGGCAAAAAGATTGGCGTTTGATTTTACAACGGCCGGTATTCGATAGCAAAGCATTGGAGCTTACTGTATCGGATATTTTAACCGATGTAAAAACAAATGGTGATGATGCTGTGAAAAAATATGCCGCAAAATTTGATAAGGTAATATTAAACCAACTCCTGGTAGATGATAGCGAGATCACTGAAGCGATAACATTGGTTGGAGAAGAATTAAAAACAGCGATAGGCATTGCATACAATAATATCACTAAATTCCATACAGCACAATCACAGCAGGTAGAGCAAATTGAAACCACCAGCGGAGTGATTTGCTGGAGAAGATCTGTTGCTATTCAAAAAGTTGGATTGTATATTCCTGGTGGTACCGCGCCTTTGTTCTCTACACTCCTGATGTTGGGCATACCAGCCATGCAGGCGGGTTGCAGCGAAATAATAGTCTGTACTCCTTGTGAGAAAAATGGTAAAGTAAATCCCGTTGTATTGTACGTGGCTCAACTGATCGGGTTAAAAAATATTTACAAAATTGGCGGAGTGCAGGCAATTGCAGCTATGGCCTATGGCACACAAAGCATCCCATTCGTTTATAAAATTTTTGGTCCCGGTAATCAATATGTAACCTGTGCCAAGCAGTTGGTGAACAAGGAAGGGATCTCAATTGACATGCCCGCGGGTCCGAGTGAAGTGGCGGTGTATGCAGATGAAAGTTGTACGCCGGCTTTTGTGGCTGCTGACCTGCTGAGCCAGGCCGAGCATGGTGCAGATAGTATGGTTGTGCTGGTTGCGACAAAAGAAATTATCGTTGATAATATAAAGGTTGAAATAGCACAGCAGCTAAATAATTTGCCAAGAAAAGATATAGCTTCAGCCGCATTATTGCACAGTCGTTTTATCGTGATGGAAGATGTAGATGCAGCATTCGATTTATTAAATGAATATGCACCTGAGCATTTAATCATTGCTTCTGATAACGCCTTGGCGCTTTCTGAAAAAGTAGTAAATGCAGGTAGTGTTTTCCTGGGGCATTATTCACCGGAAAGTGTGGGAGATTATGCATCGGGCACCAATCATACTTTGCCTACTAACGGATATGCAAAAGCATACAGCGGTGTATCGCTGGATAGCTTTGTAAAAAAAATAACCTACCAACAAGTAACCAAAGAAGGGATACAAAATATTGGAAGGGCAGTAGAAGTAATGGCCGCAGCAGAGGGTTTGGATGCTCATAAAAGTGCGGTGAGCGTGAGGCTTCGATCTTAATTGATAATTTGATAATGGATAATGGATAATTGACAATGACCATTGACCATTGACGATTGCCGATTGTTCGTTGACCATTGACTGCTGACGATTGTTAATTGATTTTGTAATAAAAGCTGCCAAAAGTTATGCAGCACAAGAGTGCGACGCAACGATGCTGCCGTAAAAACAAATGTTTGGTAAAAAATATTTTATATAGTAGTTAAGAGCTGATAAATAATAATTGAATATTGACCATTCACATGCACAATTCGATCTATGGAATTTGATTTACAAAAACTGGTTCGGGAAAATATAAAGTGCCTGGTTCCTTACTCAACTGCCCGCCATGAATTTACGGGCAAGGCTTCCGTTTTGTTGGATGCAAACGAAAACGCCTACGGATCGCCGTTAGAGGATAACTTCAACAGGTATCCTGATCCTTATCAATGGCAGTTGAAATTTGAGATCACCAAAATAAAGGGTGTGCCTGCGGAAAATATTTTCATTGGCAACGGAAGCGACGAAGTGATCGACCTGGCTTACCGCATTTTTTGTGATCCCGCAAAAGACAATGTAATTATTTGTCCGCCTACTTATGGCATGTACGAGGTAAGCGCCAATATCAACGATGTGGCGATAAAGAAAGTAAATCTTACACCCGAGTTTCAACTGGATGTTCAGGGCATACTGGAGGCGGTAGACGAAAACACAAAGCTGCTCTTTATTTGTTCGCCCAATAACCCGACGAGCAATAATATGAACAGGGAAGACGTGGAAGTATTGCTGAACAACTTTCCCGGTATCGTATTGATAGATGAGGCGTATATAAATTATTCGAAACAAAAAACATTTATACAGGAGCTAACCGAATACCCGAATCTTATAGTGATGCAAACCTTATCCAAAGCGTGGGGATTGGCGGCTTTGCGGTTGGGATTATGTTATGCATCAACAGATATCATAGGGTTGTTCAACAAAGTGAAGCCGCCATATAACATCAATGAAGCATCACAGGAATTAGCGTTGGAAGCATTAGCGCATACCGAACAAGTGAACAACTGGATCAAAGAAGTAGTGGTGGAAAAGCAAAGTCTTGCTAAGGCATTGAACAAGTTGCCATTTGTGAAGAAAGTGTACCCAAGCGATGCGAATTTTTTACTGATAAAAGTGACAGATGCAAACGCCATTTATGAATATTTAACGCGGCATGAAATTGTTGTTCGCAACCGTAGTAAAGATGTGTTATGTGATAATTGCCTGCGGATAACAATTGGTACGCCGGAGGAAAATATACACCTGTTGAACATATTAAAAAAGTACAAGTAAATCCATGGATATAGAAGCTAAAAAAATACTCTTTGTTGACCGGGATGGTGTATTGATAAAGGAAGCGCCGCCGACCTACCAGTTAGATTCATTCGACAAGCTGGAGTTTTACCCGGGTATGTTTGAATACCTGCGGAAGATTGCAAATGAAATGGACTATGAACTGGTGATGGTGACTAACCAGGACGGTTTAGGTACTGCTTCGTTTCCGGAAAATACATTTTTTCCAGTACATAACTTTGTGCTGAAGAGTCTTGAAAATGAACGCATTCATTTTAGTGAAGTGTGTATCGACAGAACCTTTCCGGCAGAAAATGCGCCTACCCGAAAACCGGGTACTGGCATGCTGACAAAGTACCTTAATAATGCTGGTTACAATATTGCGGAGTCTTTTGTTATTGGTGACAGGATCACGGATATGCAGCTTGCTAAAAACTTAGGTTGCAAAGGGATATGGTTAAACAATGATCCCACTTTGGGTGCAGCAGAGATCAGCAGCACGATTGATGAACTGAGGAAGAATGTGATCGTTTTGGAAACACCTGAATGGAAAGAAATTTACGGTTACTTAAAACTTCCACAAAGAACGATAACGCATCAGCGCAACACGAATGAAACAAAAATAAATATTGAAGTAAACCTGGATGGCAGTGGTAAAGCTGCTATCAATACTGGCCTGGCTTTCTTCGATCACATGCTCGATCAACTTGCAAGGCATGGCAACCTGGATCTTATTGTAACCTGTAAGGGTGATCTCGAAATAGATGAGCACCACAGCATTGAAGACACTGCCATTGCGCTTGGAGAAGCCATTGCACAAGCATTAGGAAATAAAAGAGGCATTGAGCGCTATGGATTTTTATTGCCGATGGATGATTGCCTGGCGCAGGTGGCCATTGATTTTGGGGGAAGAAGCTGGATAGTGTGGGAAGCAGAATTTAAGCGGGAAAAAATAGGAGAGATGCCCACAGAAATGTTTTTTCATTTTTTCAAATCATTCAGCGACGCGGCGAAATGTAACCTGAATATTAAAGCCGAAGGTATCAATGAACATCATAAGATTGAAGCAATATTCAAAGGATTTGCAAAGGCAATAAAAATGGCTGTTAAAAGAGATATCAACAACAATTCTTTACCAACAACCAAGGGAGTTCTTTGATCTGCTGGTGTAAATGAATAAAAAATGTTAGCAATTATAAAATACAATGCCGGAAATGTACAGAGTGTGCAGTATGCTTTGCAACGAATAGGTGTGGAATCTGTTGTTACGGATGACGAGACCGTTATAAGGTCTGCTGATAAAGTTATTTTTCCTGGAGTGGGTCATGCCGGTTCGGCCATGCAGTATCTTCGGGAAAGAAATATGGATAAGCTCATCGTTTCTTTGCAACAGCCTGTGTTGGGCATCTGTCTTGGCTTGCAACTGATGTGTGCGCATACAGAAGAGGGCGACACCAATTGTTTAGGGATTTTTGACGAAGATGTAAAGTTATTCCAGTCTCCCGTTTTGAAAGTGCCACAGATCGGTTGGAACAATATCTATGATTTCAAATCGGTATTGTTTGACGGACTGCAAGAAAATGATTTTGTATATGCAGTACATAGTTATTACGCAGCGCTCGGCAAGGAAACTATTGCAACAACAAACTATATTTTACCTTATAGTGCGGCACTTGAAAAAAATAATTTTTATGCAGTACAGTTTCACCCGGAGAAGTCCGGGACTGTTGGTGAAACGATTTTAAAAAATTTTATCAATATACCATGACGATCATTCCTGCAATTGACATCATTGACGGCAAATGTGTGCGTCTCACCAAAGGTGATTATGCTCAGCAAATAGTTTATAACGATGATCCGCTCGAAGTAGCTAAACAGTTTGAAGATGCCGGCATCGAACGCCTGCACATGGTTGATCTTGACGGCGCTAAAGCTGGTAAGATCATCAACTTAAAAGTATTGGAAACTGTTGCTGGTGGTACCAAATTAGCGATTGATTTTGGTGGCGGCATAAAAACAATTGGCGACGTAGGCAATGTGTTTAATGCAGGAGCTTCTATAGTTACTATTGGAAGCCTCGCCGTAAAGCACCCAGAGTTACTGGAAGAATGGCTGATGGAATTTGGCACACAACGGTTCCTGGTGGGCGCAGATGTGCTGGATGGTAAAATTAAGATCAGTGGCTGGCTCGAGGATGGAGGAATCGACTTATTTACCTTTATTGGTCAGATGTTAAGCGTGGGCGTTACGAATATATTTTGCACAGATATTTCAAAGGATGGCGCAATGCAAGGTCCTTCGATTGAACTATACAAACAGATCATGGGGGAGCATCCTGAAGTAAATCTAATTGCAAGTGGCGGCGTTAGTAATATTGATGATGTAAGGCAATTAAAGGAAATCGGCTGTTCAGGCGCCATCATTGGCAAGGCCATTTATGAAGGCAAAGTATCATTGGAGGAATTATTGAAAATAAATTAGCAGGAAAAAATAATGGAGGATTCAATAAACAATATTTCTACAACTCTTCATTCCACAGCCATGCGGGGGCTTACGAAAAGGATTATTCCATGCCTGGATATAAGGGATGGCAGAACTGTGAAGGGAATCAACTTCGAAGACATTCGGGATGCCGGTGATCCTGTTGAATTGGCGATGCTCTATTCAAAACAAGGCGCTGATGAATTGGTATTTTTAGATATTACCGCCACGGTGGAAAAACGTAAAACACTTGTTGAACTGGTGAAAAGAATTGCAGCCAATATTAATATTCCTTTTACTGTTGGTGGCGGCATCAGCTCGGTTGAAGATGTGGCTTTGCTGCTGAAAAATGGCGCTGATAAAGTTTCAGTAAACACGGCCGCTTTTAAAAATCCATCTTTGATCAAAGAGTTGAGTAATGAATTTGGCAGCCAGTGCGTGGTGTTAGCAATCGATACAAAAAAGGAAGCCGATGGTGAATGGTATGTCTATTTAAATGGAGGCCGCACAAGAACAGAAACAAAAACAATTGACTGGGCAATGCAGGCGGTCGAATTGGGAGCAGGAGAGATACTACTAACGTCTATGAACAACGATGGCACCAAGAACGGCTTTGCACTGGATATAACTTCAGCACTTTCGATAGCATTGGGGGTGCCGGTAATTGCTTCGGGCGGCGCCGGTTCGGTTGAACATTTTAAAGATGTTTTCGAGAATGGGCATGCAGATGCTGCATTGGCAGCCAGTATTTTTCATTACAAAGAAATTGAGATACCGGCACTTAAAGAATATCTGCATACACAAAATATTACAGTGAGATTATAAACTTATCATGGAAATAGACTACCACAAATACAGCGACGGCCTTGTACCAGCAATCATACAAGATGATGTTACCGGTAAAGTATTGATGCTTGGTTTTATGAATGAAGAAGCAGTCCTGAAAACACAGGAATTGCAAATGGTAACATTTTTTAGCAGGAGTAAAAACAGGCTTTGGACAAAGGGCGAGGAGAGTGGTAATTTTTTATTGCTGAAGGAAATAAAAGCCGATTGTGATAACGATACTTTATTAATAAAAGCCACGCCGGTAGGGCCTGTTTGTCATACCGGGGCAGATACTTGCTGGAACGAAAAAAACGAACCAGCAGATTTTTTATCTCAATTGGAAAACATTATCAGCGACCGCAAGAGCAATCCTTCTGATAGCTCTTATACAAGTTCACTATTCGCAAAAGGCATTAATAAAATTGCCCAGAAAGTTGGCGAGGAGGCAGTAGAACTGGTGATAGAATCAAAGGATAATAATGACAATCTTTTTGCAGGAGAAGCGGCCGATCTGCTGTTTCATTATCTTATACTCTTACAGGCAAAAGGGTTCACCTTAAAAGATATTATAGAAATATTACGGCAGCGGCACAAGAAATGATCAACCCTGCAGTAACTTATTTTTCTGGATAATATATTCTTCTTGTGTGATAGCGCCCTTTTGGACTAACTCAAATAATTTGTGCAATTCATCCGCAACCATTGAATGTGATGCAGTGCGTTGACCCACCTGGTTCATAGCAGGTGTAGCGGCAATTGCCCTTGCAAGTTCTGTCGCCTGTTTAGTGATCTGCGCTTTCTTGTATTCTTCCTGCGCATGGGTGATGGTATCTTTCAATAATTTAGGATGATGGATCCATTCGTAGGTAGTTTCACCCATTTCGGCAGCAGTTTGAATATCCACATTTCCGAAGCCAAATAACCTGCCCCAGAGGGTTTGATCGTACTCCACATTATTTATCTTATCAAGCGGGCTCTCTTTTGAGTAGCGGCTAAAAAATCCAGACTCGTCCACCACTCTTAAGTTCGTTACGCACCATAAATTATTTTTCCAGTTTAGGTACTCATACATCGGATACAATGCAAGCACCAGTGTTATAATAAAACCGGTTGTATCGGCAAGCCATATCAATAACACTGCTGCCAGCAACCACACAATAACAGGCAGCAATAGTTTTACCCAATGCTGCCGGATAATGATCAATATCTTTTCTTCTTTTTTTAATTCTGTTCTCATGATGTGTTTTATTCGTCCTGCAATTCGGCAACATTTACCAGGTGGGTACCTAAAGCTATCCGCTATCACGCCCTCAAACGGCTCCCACTATCAGCAATGCAATTAAATGTTTCATTTAAAAATATTTTATTTTAAAAGTAAGCAATGATTTGGTTCAGCAATACAATTTTATGATAAAAGACAAGGATGCGTGATGTATGATGTGTGATGCGTGATGTATTTCCAAGGCGAGTCTCTTCACAATTAATCTGCGATTCAAAAAACTGATTATGAAGGACTCGCCGATACATTTAAATGAGCGATTGTGTTTCAACACACGGTCGGCGAGTCCAGCCTCAAGCAGTTATAGTATTTTAAATACGTCCTGGCAGAGACTCGCCTGGGAATAGTGATTTGGCCAGGCAATACAACTTTATGATAAATGGATAGCAGCACATGGTAAAAAGGAACTTTAAGATTTAAGAAGAAAATATTTTGTTGACCAACGTTAGTTTTTCATGGCAACATAGTTGTGTCACTCACGTGTACGGCATACCTCTTTGGATCTTTACCCACAATGTATTTAGCAAGCATTGTCTTATTTATGTTTCAATTCAATTGAGGCGAGTATTTTCATTAAAGCAGAAACTCTTCGGCAAATAAATTGATCCCATGAATAGAAGGATCCCAGCGAGCTTTAAAAATAATAACATATTTTCTACAAACAGGTAACTCCTCCGGAGCTTGAGCAGACGTCATTAATTAGTATGTATTTTTACATCATACATCATACATCATATATCATACAATATACATCAAACATCATACATCAAACATCATACATCAAATGACCCCTGAACGTACCAAACGCCTCACATCAGTATTAAATAAACGTCAGCCCGACCTCACAGTCGTGCTGGAAAATGTTTTTGATCCTCACAATATTTCAGCAGTCATGCGTACCTGCGATGCTGTGGGCATACAAGACATTTATATCCTCAATAACAAAATTCCGCCGCATCGGAAATGGGGCGCAAAAAGTTCGTCAAGTGCGGCTAAATGGCTTACTGTGCACCAGTTTACCAATGCAGAAGATTGTTTTGCCGAACTGAGAAAGTATTACAAAAAGATTTATACTACGCATTTAAGTACAGATGCTGTATCGCTCCATCAATTAAACCTGGCAGAGCCTGTAGCGCTTGTTTTTGGTAACGAGCACAGCGGCGTAAGCGATGATATCATTGCAATGGCCGATGGCAATTTCATCATACCACAGGTTGGTATTATCAGGTCGCTGAATATCTCCGTTGCTTGTGCGGTTACATTATATGAGGCGTTTCGGCAGAAAAGCGAAGCAGGCCATTACGACCAAAGAAAACTCCAGGGCGAAAAATTAGATACGCTTCTTGATGAATGGGGGTTTATACAAGATTAACCGCATGTAAATTTATTACCCGATTCCCTATAACTTTATTGAACCAAATATTTAGCATGAAGACATTCCTTTTGCCCTTTTTATTACTCCTTATTGTCAATGCATCCGCACAAAACAAAAAGCCGCTCGATCATTCCGTATATGATGGATGGAAAAGTTTAGCAGAGCGAATGATTAGCAACGACGGAAAATTTATTGTGTACACCGTCAATCCCCAGGAAGGTGATGGTGAATTGGTGATTCAAAACAAAGAGACTAAATATAAAAAAATAATTTCCCGTGGTAACAGCGCAGTGATCAGTGAAGACAGCAAATATGTATTCTTTAAAATTAAGCCCATTTTCCAGGACACGAGGCAAGCCAGAATAAAAAAGAAGAAGGCAGATGAAATGCCGAAAGATACATTGGGGATTGTAGAGCTCGGTAAAGACAGTCTTATAAAAATTGCCAGGGTTAAAACTTTTAAAACTCCTGACAAAGCTTCGGGCTGGATGGCCTACCATTTAGAAAAACCATTGCCTGATTCTGCTAAAAAGAAAGTAGCGGACTCCATTAAAGTAAAAACAGATTTGCTGGTAAAGCTGGCAGATTCTGTCATCAGGAAGTCGATTGATTCCATTAAAGGAAAGATTGAAAAAGAAGAAGTAATACTTGCTGCTCAAAAAGCGGCAAAGGAGATACTAAAGAAAGGAACTGATAATCTCGAAGACATTGAAACAAGAACTGATGCTGAAGGAGATGATGCAACAGCAACAGCTACAACAGAAGGAACGGAATTGGTGCTAAGAAATAATAACTCATCAAAGGAGATAAAATTTAAACTGGTAAATGAATTTTATTTTAATAAAACCGGAACGAGATTATTGATTGAAACAACAAAGAATTCAAAGGATACCAATAGCAAAGCATTGGTGTTGTTATACGATCTGCGTGCCGAAAGAACGGATACTGTTTTAAGAGGCTGCAACGAGTGTAAAAGCTATGCAATGGACGAGGAAGGAGATCAACTGTCTTTTCTCGCTGAAAGGGACAGCTCCGCAAAAGCATTGCGAAAATTTTATAAGTTATGGTATTATAAGGCAGGCGACGATAGTGCCCGGATGCTTGTTGAAAAAAACAGCGTCGGCATGGCATTAGGTAATACCGTTAGTGAAAATGGAACGGTGATCTTCAGCAAGGATGGAAAAAAATTATTCTTCAGCGTCGCACCAATAAAGCCAGCTAAAGACACTACCCTGGTTGATTTTGAATTAGCGAGGCTCGATGTTTGGCATTACAATGATGATTACCTGCAACCACAGCAATTAAAGCAATTAGATGCAGAACTGAAACGCAGCTATACCGCGGTAACAATTCCCGGAAGTGATAAGGTGATTCAGTTAGGTGAGCCCGGAGCAGAAAACGTAGTGCTGGTAAATGAAGGCAACGCAGATTATGTACTGGCCACTTCCACAAAGGGCAGCCGTATTTCAACACAATGGACAGGCAGGGCTTATCAAACCGGCTATGTAATTAGCACGATCGACGGTACAAAAAAACTCGTGAAAAAGAATGCGGCAACATTTATGCAGGCATCACCAAATGGGAAATATATCTATTGGTATGAGCCTGCGGCAAAAAATTATTTTGCCTATAATGCGGCAACCGCCACTATTAAAAACATTACTGAAAAAATAAAGGCGCCACTTTACGATACTGAAAATGATGTTCCGGATTATCCTGGTGCCGTAGGCTCCTCCGGATGGATAGAAGGCGATAAATATTTCCTGGTAAATGATGAGTACGATGTATGGAAGGTTGACCCTATCGGTATAGAACCGCCTGAAAATATCACACACAGTTATGGCAGAAAAAATAAAATCTCTTTTGATTATGTGAACCTCGATCCTGAAAAAAGATTTATCAATCAAGATGAAACGGTGTTGCTGCGGGCATTTAATAAGGTGACAAAATATGCCGGATTTTATTCGAAAAAAGTAAGTGAAGTGTTAGATCCTGCACCAGTTATTTTTGGCCCATATAGTTTCAACGGACCTTTAAAGGCAAAGGATGCACAGGAGTATATTGTGCAGCGTGCAAACATAAACGCAAGTGAATTATTTGCTACAAGCGATTTCAAAAATCTTGTTCAGTTAACAGATATTGCAAGTCAGCAAAAGGACTATAATTGGCTAACGGTAGAACTCGTAAAATGGAAAATGTTTGATGGTAAGATGAGCGAAGGAATGTTGTACAAACCGGCCAATTTTGATCCGAAAAAAAAGTATCCGATCATATTTTATTTCTACGAACGCAATTCAGATAATCTATACAATTACAGGGCGCCTGCGCCAAGTGCTTCCATCGTGAATGTGCCTTATTTTGTAAGTAACGAGTACCTCATTTTTGATCCAAACATTTATTACAAAACCGGTGAGCCTGGCCAGAGTGCGTACAATAGCGTAGTGAGTGCCGCAAAGTATTTATCCAAAATGCCGTGGGTAGATAGTACAAGGATGGCTTTGCAAGGTCAGAGTTGGGGAGGATACCAGATCGCTTACCTTATTACAAGAACGAATATTTTCAAAGTGGCTGGAGCAGGAGCGCCAGTGGCCAACATGACCAGTGCTTATGGTGGCATTCGATGGGGCTCCGGGTTGAACCGGCAGTTTCAATATGAAAAATCGCAAAGCCGGATTGGCGCAACTTTGTGGCAACGGCCTGATCTGTATATTAAAAATTCGCCCTTGTTTGCTGCTGATAAAATAACCACTCCTTTGCTGATCACACACAATGATGCGGACGATGCAGTACCCTGGTACCAAGGCATTGAACTGTTTACAGCTTTACGCCGCCTCAATAAAAAAGTGTGGCTGCTGCAATATAATGGCGAAGCGCACAACCTGGTAGAACGTCGAAATCGTAAAGATCTTTCAGTAAGACTGGGACAATTTTTTGACTACTATCTCAAAGGTGCGAGGCCAGCCAAATGGATTGTAGAAGGTGTGCCCGCAACAGAAAAAGGCAAAGATTGGGGATTGGAATTGGAATAGCTTTTAGTCAACAGCCCTGGGCTATTTCTGCACTTTATCCGGCTTCACCAATTCGGGAAATTCTTTTTGTGCCCGGCGAAGACGAGGGATAGATTCCATCTGTACATATCGCTCGCCGGGGTTTATCGCCACGTAATTTTGATGGTAATCTTCGGCCTGCCAAAATTTGGTGTAAGGCACCACCTGTACAGCGATCGGATCCTTGTACTTGCCGGATTTATTTAGCTGATCTATATAATTCTCCGCTAACCTTTTCTCAGTTGAATCCCTGTAAAAGATCAGCGAACGATAAGGTGTGCCATGATCAGGTCCTTGCCCATTTACCTGCGTAGGATCTTCCGAAGCAAAATAGACCTTTAATAAGCTGGGATAACTTACCTGGGTTGAGTCATAGTAAACTTCCACCGATTCCGCATGGCCTGTAGTTCCGCTGCCCACTTCTTCATAAGTTGGGTTTTCTTTTTCTCCGCCTGCATATCCCGAAATGGCTTCTTTAACTCCCTTTACACTTTCGAAAACAGCTTCTTCACACCAAAAACATCCTGCTGCAAAAGTTGCTTTGCTGAGTTTCACATTAGCATCTTCTTTTTGAAAAACTAATGCAACGCCATCCATACAGTACCGCAATCCCGTTGGCTTAGGACCGTCATTGAACACATGGCCTAAATGGGCGCCACAACGCTGGCAGGATATTTCATCCCTTGACGAGCCGGCGGAGTTATCAATTGCTACCCGCACGCTTTTGGTAGAATAAGGCGCATAAAAACTTGGCCAACCTGTGCCAGATTCGAATTTTGTGGCTGAATTGAACAAAGGATTTTTACAGCTCACACAGTAATAGATACCGGTCTCGTGATTCTTTTCATATTCACTGGAATAAGGCCGTTCCGTGCCTTGCTCACGGGTAATATTAAATTGTTCCGAAGTAAGGATCTTCTTCCACTCCGCATTTGTTTTTTCCACTTTAGTTGTCCATGTGGTGTCAGGAATAAGCAGGGGGGCATTCGCTGATTTTGAATCATTGCCATTCAATTGGCTTGAAGGGCCGGAGCAGCCGCAGAATACAGCTGAAATAATGATCAATGCAATAGTAAAGTGTTTCATTTGTTTAAAGTTATAATTGATTGGCTATATCTGCAATTGTCTTTCAACATACGAACTATTTGTTCGCCGGGTTTAAGCCAAATGTGAAAGCTTTGTTAGTTGAATCATCGTGTGATTGGCCATCAAAATTAAATAGATACAACCGTTACAATGGTAAATCAGTTGACAATAACACAATTAAAATTTCTGCGCCAACGTTATATTTTTTGGATAAAATAGCTGGTAAGTATGCCCGCTAAAATTGATCCGGTAAATCCATAAAACCAATAATTCAGTATATATAGCCGGTTGCAGTTGGGTTTTAAAAATAAAAAAAACTTACGTAAACCATTGAAACTGAACAGGCGATTTATAGTAAAAGCCGGTTTGGAAAATCTTTTTTAACTTTATTTTTTTATCCAAACTCTCTCCGCTTGAACGTCCCGGAGGAATTGTTTGATTAATTATGGAAAATTTGCAATCTTTTATTGAATCTGGCGTGCTTGAGACGTTTGTAGTGGGTGGCACCACTGAGGAAGAAACCGAACTGGTGAACGAAATGGCCGCATCTTATAAAGAAGTAAGGGACGAGATAGAATCGATCACTGAGGCATTGGAATTATATGCAAGCTCTAATGCCATTGTTCCAGATACAACGATAAGGCCTTTGTTGTTAGCAACCATTGACTACACCGAAAGGCTGAAGGCCGGCGAAATACCTACATTTCCGCCGGAGTTAAATGAATCATCCAAAATAGCCGATTTTGAATCCTGGCTTAAACGGCCAGATATGGTGCTTCCTTCCGATTTTAGCGATTTTTATGCGAAGGTAATTGGATACACACCGTCTGCGGTCAGCGCCATAATATGGATAAAAGAAATGGCCCCGCAGGAAGTTCATGATCATGAATATGAAAAGTTTCTGATTGTAGAAGGTACCTGCGATATTACAATTGGCAATACAGTTAACCACCTGGTTCCCGGCGATTATTTATCCATTCCACTCCATGAAAAACATTATGTTACCGTTACCTCTTCCATCCCCTGCAAAGTGATCCTGCAAAGAATAGCAGCATAAAAAAATCTTTAACCTCGGGATTCGAATTATTTAATTTTTATACCAGGCGGCTTCTTTGACGGGATCAACTCCCTGATCCATTTTTCCTCGCAGCCTTGTATTATACTGCGCCAGGGATTAAATTAGTGACCTTGTATTTTTGCTCCTCATTGATAAAATGTATAAGAGTGCGATCCCGATAAAAGATCGGGACTGGCTGCCAATGAAGCTTAATTGAAAAACTCCTGCTTGGTTCAAAAAAAAAATTGTTCATTATTTTGTCCCTTGGTTACTATAGAAAATCAACCCTTACCTTTGCCGCCCTGAAGTTTGCAGTTGTGATAAACACTACGTCTGCTCACGATCACCAGCTATGAAGTACATCAACGAAATAAATAAGCGCAAAACATTTGCAATTATATCTCACCCGGATGCCGGAAAAACTACACTTACAGAAAAATTTCTTTTGTTTGGTGGCGCTATACAGACAGCAGGCGCCGTAAAAAGCAATAAAATAAAGAAGCATGCCACCTCCGATTTTATGGAGATTGAAAGGCAGCGTGGAATTAGTGTTGCTACGAGTGTGATGACATTTGAATATGATGGTAACCTGATCAATTTATTGGATACTCCCGGCCACAAAGATTTTGCCGAAGACACCTATCGGACACTTACTGCCGTTGATAGCGTGGTGCTCGTGATTGATAGCGTAAATGGTGTGGAAGAGCAAACACGGCGACTGATGGAGGTGATCGCTATGCGCAATACGCCGGTGATCGTTTTTATCAATAAAATGGATAGGGATGGAAAGAACCGCTTTGATCTGCTGGAGGAAATTGAAAATGAACTAAAGATCCAATTGCACCCAATGACGATCCCGATAAATAACGGGAAGGACTTTAAAGGTGTGTATGACCTGCATAAAAAAAGCCTGGTATTATTTACCGCTGGTACCAAAGCCAATGATGAAGATGTGCTGGAAATTAAAGACCTGCAAAACCCGATCCTTAATGCAAAAATAGGAGAGAAGGATGCGGATACATTAAGAGAAGATGTGGAGCTAATTGATGGCGTATATGGTGAACTCAATTTGAATGACTACCTGGCCGGTACAACTGCTCCCGTTTTTTTCGGCAGTGCGGTCAATAATTTTGGTGTAAAAGAAATGCTGGATACGTTTGTACGCATTGCGCCCACGCCACGGCCCCGGCATACAACAGAAAGAGATGTAATGCCCGAAGAAGATAAATTCAGTGGTTTTATTTTTAAGATACATGCCAACCTCGATCCTAAGCACCGGGATAGGATCGCATTTTTGAGAGTTTGTAGTGGTAGGTTTGAGCGCAACAAATATTATAAGCATGTGCGGCTTGAAAGAGACTTAAGATTTAATAATCCTTACAGTTTCTTGGCCCGGCAAAAGGAAGTGATTGAAGATGCATATCCTGGCGATGTGGTGGGTTTATTTGATACAGGTAATTTTAAAATTGGTGATACACTTACCGAAGGCGAAAAGTTTTATTTCACAGGTATACCTTCTTTCTCACCGGAAATATTTAAGGAGGTGCAAAATAAGGATCCAATGAAAACGAAGCAGCTTGAAAAAGGTTTACTTCAATTGACGGATGAAGGAGTTGCACAGTTATTCACGCAGTTTGGCGGAAATAAAAAGATCATCGGCTGCGTAGGTGAACTACAGTTTGAAGTGATACAATACAGGCTGCTACAGGAATATGGCGCCTCAGTACAAATGAATAGTTTGCCATTTTACAAAGCCTGCTGGCTTACCAGCAATGATCCAAAAAAGCTGGAAGATTTTACCCGGTTCAAACAAGCAAATATCGCGGAAGATAAAGACGGTCACCTCGTTTACCTGGCACAAAGCGAATGGTTCCTAAATACCGAAAGGCAAAACAATCCTGACATAGAATTTCACTTTACGAGTGAGATACATAAGTAGATTGTTTGTTTTGTTGTTTATCGTTTAGTGTTTGATCCATCATATTGGATACATATTGTAGGGAGGTTTTACCAACTTTCCAATAGTACCGGCTTATCTCAATAGTACGAGATTTCCTTTCTTTTGAATTGAGCTAATAACTTTGAAGAATACCTGTGTAGTTGTGTGGCGTAATACTCTTTAATTCTTTCTTAATCATTGAAGACACCTTAAGACCAGATATAAAATCATGAATCGCTTTTTTATCGATTGTGTCTCTTCCCCTGGTTAGATCCTTTAAGGCCTCGTACGGTTGAGGATAATTTTCTCTTCGTAAGATTGTTTGAATTGCTTCAGCTACAACGGCCCAGTTGTTGTCAAGATCAGATTTTAATTTTGCCTGATTTAACACCAACTTACCCAAGCCCTTTTCAATGGATCTCACAGCCAAAATTGTATGCGCTACCGGCACTCCGATATTTCTTAAAACCGTGCTGTCCGTAAGGTCTCTTTGCATCCTGGATATCGGTAGTTTGGCTGAAAGATGCTCCAGTATTGCATTTGCCATTCCGAGATTGCCTTCGGCATTTTCGAAATCGATGGGATTTACCTTATGAGGCATGGCACTGCTACCTATTTCTCCTTTCTTGGTTTTCTGTTTAAAATAGTCAAGACTTATATACGTCCAAAGATCTTTGCACAGATCAAGGAATATTGTATTGATACGTTTGATAGCATCAAAGTGTGCAGCCAAGTTATCATAGTGTTCTATTTGTGTGGTGAATTGCTGGCGCTGCAAACCGAGTTTATTTTCTAAGAATTCATTGGCAAATTTTACCCAATCGAATTTCGGGTATGCTACATAATGAGCGTTGAAGTTTCCCGTGGCGCCGCCAAATTTTCCACTGAATGGGATATAGCTGAACAACTGTACCTGGTTTTCCAATCTCTCCACGAATACCATTAACTCCTTGCCAAGGCGGGTAGGAGATGCGGCCTGCCCGTGAGTACGGGCAAGCATTGGTATATCCTTATATTCAAGCGCCAATTTAGTAATGGCATGTTGTAAGTTGAGAATTGCCGGTAAGTAATCATGCTCTATCGCATGCTTCCAGCTTAAAGGTATCGCAGTGTTATTGATATCCTGAGATGTTAACCCAAAGTGCATCCATTCTTTTAGATGTGTGGCGCTACATTTTTCCAATTCATTTTTTAGAAAATATTCAACGGCCTTTACATCATGGTTGGTAATTTTTTCTGTCTCTTTAATAGTCGCAGCATTTTCAAGTGAAAACTCATGCACCACCTTTTGTAAATGTTTTTTTACTGCGACAGGTATCTTGCAAATTCTTTTTTCACCCAAAAACAAAAAATATTCTACTTCAACAATCACCCGGTACCTGATCAAAGCATATTCGCTGAAATATTCATCTAATTGTTGTAATTGATTTCTGTAGCGTCCATCAATTGGTGAGATGGCAGTCAGTTGCGTTAAATCCATAATGATGCAGTAAATTTGCGCAAAAATAACTTAATCAATTTGGACAGAAAAATAAGAGTAGGTGCGGTTAGTTATCTCAATACGAAACCCCTGATATACGGGCTTGAACAAGGAATGATGAAAGAGCGTGTAGAATTAACATTTGATTATCCATCAAATATCGCTGCTGATCTGTTGAATGATAAAATTGATATTGGACTTGTTCCCGTGGCAATAATTCCTGAAATGAAAGAATATGAAATTGTGTCTGATTATTGTATCAGCAGCAATGGTGAAGTAGCAAGTGTGTGTATTTTTAGTGAGGTGCCAATAAAGGAAATTCGCAAATTGTTGCTTGACTATCAAAGCAAAACTTCCATAGAACTCGCTCTCATTTTATTAGAGGAATATTGGAAAATAAATCCCGTTTTTGAAGCAGCGGGGCTTGACTTTCAGGAACACATCAAAGGTACAACTGCCGCCGTCGTTATAGGAGATCGGGCCTTCGAGCAAAGGAAAATATCGAAATACAGTTATGATCTTGGCGCTGCCTGGAAAGATCTTACAGGACTTCCATTTGTATTTGCCACATGGGTAAGCAATAAATCTCTTCCTAAAGATTTTATAAAAGATTTTAATGTTGCGAATGAATTCGGTTTAATGAATATCGATGCAATAGTCAAGCAAAACCACTACGATCTTTTTGATTTAAAGAAGTACTACACTGAGTTTATCAATTATAGGCTGAATGCGGAGAATAGGAAGGGAATGGATAAATTTCTAATGAAAATTGGTGAGAAATCAGGTAAGCAAATTGCTTTCTGAAAATAAAGTCAAAAACGATAATTTCGCAGCTCATTTAAATGAATAACACATGGCAGAAACTCTTGGGATGTTGTGCGATAAACTAACCATCGTTAAGCTAAAGCAATACCATACTTCTGATGAAGCAAGGTTGAAAAGCCTCAATCAACAGTGTAGCCAGTTACAGGAAGAAATTGATGAATATTTTGCGGATGCAATTTCTGGTAAAATTCCTTCAGATAGGTTAACGTTCGCCAGTAATAAAGTTTTCAAGCAGGAGGGAAATGAGGTAAAAGAAGTGCAGGGAAAGATTGGCGAAGTTTTTTATCAATTAGCAGATATCAATTGCCGGCTATGGCACGAGCAGGAAAAGGTGTATGAATTTGAAACTGTGCCTACCGATGAAAAAAACAATGTGGTAAAACAACTGGCACTTCTTAACCTTGAACGCAATAAATGCATTGATGCGATCAATGCACAGTTTTCTTCATTTGTTGTAACTAATAATAAAAATTGATTTATGCATATTCGTAAAAGAACAACTTGCAGGGTATGTGGCTCTGCTTCTCTAACTCCGGTCATCGATCTTGGGCCTCAATATTTGCAGGGTTCTTTCGTTAAGCCCGGCAAGGAAATGCCTTCTCACAGGAAGATAAATTGTTCTCTTGTAAGATGCAACCCGCAGGAGGATGAAAATGCCTGTGGATTATTGCAAATGCAACATAGTGTACCACCGGAGATCCTATATGCCGCTTATTGGTATCGCAGTGGCACAAACACAACTATGAGAAATCACTTAAAGGGTATTGTTGATACTGCACTGGAATTGCTAAAAAAAGATAATTCCGCTGTATTAGATATCGGGTGCAATGATGGCACCTTGTTAGATTTTTATCCGGAAGATTTTAAAAAGTTTGGATGCGATCCAAGTGACGTGGCACAGGAAGTAAAAAACGCTACTGTGGTTCAGGATATATTTCCATCATTGGAATTATCAACCGCCATTGGTGATAAAAAAATGGATATCATCACTTCAATAGCGATGTTTTATGATTTGGAAAGCCCGGTAGATTTTGTACGAAATATTAAGCGCTTTTTATCTCCTGAAGGTATATGGATCTTTGAGATGAGCTATATGCCTCACATGCTGGAGTTGGATAGTTATGATACCATTTGTCATGAGCATTTGGAATTTTACAGTCTGGCCGTACTTGAGAAAATAGTGGCGATGGCAGACATGAAGATCTTTAAAATTATCTTTAATGATATCAATGGCGGTAGTATTAGGTGCTATGCTACTCACAAGGAAAGTGGCCTATACTACAACAAGGCAAACCATCAATTGATGAACGATGTAAGGCAGAAGGAATTCGACCTGGAATTAGATACAGATAAACCTTATGTGGCTTTTCAATACCGGATAGAAAAAGTTAAGAATGAATTGCACAATCTGCTGGTTAACTTAAAGAGAGAGGGCAAGAGGGTTCACATATATGGCGCATCAACGAAAGGTAATACCATTTTACAATGGTGCGATATCAATAGTATGCTTGTAGAATACGCTGCTGAAAGAAACCCTGATAAATTCGGGGCATTTACTCTGGGCACAAATATCCCCATTATCAGCGAGGCAGAAAGCAGGGCTATGAATCCAGATTACTACCTGGTATTGCCATGGCATTTTAAGGAGGAGTTTATTGAAAGAGAAAAAGAAGCGTTGGCTAAAGGAACGGGTTTTATTTTCCCTATACCTACTATTGATATTTATAAGCAGTAAATAAAATATCTTGTAAAAAGATGTTGCCACTATAAAACCTGGCAAAGAATGTTGTTTAATTCTTCTATCATTTTTTATTTCCTGTGCACAGAATCAGAAGATTAGATTTGGTATACAAAACATTGTGTGAAATTTTACATTGTTAATGGCGCAGAAGGAATTTGCAGTTAGACAGGCAAATAGAAGAGTAACGGAGATGGATTTAAATTGTAGAAATGAAAGGTCTTTTTATTAATAATAAAAAAGCAAGGGATAGCATATACGAATCTGGATACATGGTATACCAGTGTTTGTTGCAGTCGAAAAGATATCAACTCGAATACCAGGAAGTAGATGTAAATGACAGAAAAATAAAAAAGGGCTATGACTTTTATTTTTTCAATTATCACCCTGGTACGATGGGATGGCTTGAAACCCGGGATCTTAAAAAGGAACTCGGTTTTGTAGTTACAATGATACTTGAGGTAGCTCCCAATGATCCATTTGTGATGTGTCCCGAAAAGGATTTTCATTTTTATTGCGCTCTCGATCCAACAGTCCGATCAAAGCAAAATAATCTTTATGCATTTCCGAGGCCTTTGGAAAAAGTCTCTTTTGAATTACCTGTCGTACATAATGAAATACCTGTGATTGGAAGTTTCGGTTTTGCTACCAAAGGGAAGGGATTCCATCATGTGGTAGAAGCTGTAAATAAGGAGTTTGACAAAGCTATTGTAAAGATTAATATTCCTTATGGGGATTTTGTGCCGGAATCCGAAGCCTATGCATCCTTCCTCGGAAATATTTGCAAACAAAAAGCAAAACCTGGAGTAGAAGTGCAGATTACACATGACTTTATGAGTAAGGAAGAACTTATAAATTGGTGTGCGGCCAATACAATAAACTGTTTTTTGTACGATAGGGACATGCCAGGCTTATCCGCAACTACAGACCAGGCTATAGTAGCAGCCAAACCCATGGCGGTATCAGCGAATAATACTTTCAGGCACATCACGGCCTACCTTCAACCATACCCTCTTTTGTCACTTAAAGATTCAATTGAAAGATCTGGTGAGTGCGTTAAACAAATGATGATGGATTGGCAACCGGAACGTTTTATGGAACAGTTTGAACGGGTTCTGAAAACGTATGAAAAAGATATTGAACGCCAGGCCAGCATATCAGGGTTTTATGACTTGCCCATTAGAAGAAAAAATATTAGGTACCTTATTAATCACCGGTACAAGAAGTATAGCAGGAAGTTGAAGAAAATAGATTTGGGAAAATTGTTCACTCCAAAAGCTAAGAATGAAATTATTTAGAAAGGTTGGTGAGAAATTTTTGCCGAATGCGCAGTATGGTTATTCTCAATTTGGAGAAGACCTGATATTAGCACATTTATTTGCTCAATTTAATATTAAACGTCCTGTCTATCTTGATATCGGTGCAAACGAACCCCGATACATCAGCAACACTTATTATTTTTATCTGCGTAAAAGTAGGGGGGTACTAATTGAGCCAAATCCCTATTTGTATAAGAAACTAAAGAAGCTAAGACCGCATGATACAATATTGAATATAGGTATAGGGTATGATCATGTTGCAGAAGCTGACTTCTACATATTTCCGAACTATGCGAACGGGTTAAATACTTTTTCTGAAAAGGAAGCAAAACATTGGGCAGAGGTAGGCATGAAAGGTCTTGGTAAAATTCCGATAGAAAAAATAGTTAAGATGCCCCTCATTCCAATCAATGATATATTGGGGAAATATTTTGAACATAAAGCTCCCAATTTTATTTCTTTAGATGTTGAAGGGCTGGATCTTGAGATACTAAAAAGCCTTGATTTCACTAAATACAAGCCTGAAGTTATTTGCGTAGAAACATTGGCCTATGATGAAAACCAACAAACCTATAAATTACACGATATCATTGATTTCATGCTTACTAAAGACTATGACGTTTATGCTGATACAAGGGTGAATACAATTTTCTGTAGAAAAGATACCTTTAAAAAATGACAGCAATTATTTTTGGAGCTAATGGGCAGGATGGATACTATCTTACTGAATTATTGCAACAACACGCTATTAAAGTATTAGGTGTAGCAAGATCAGGGGGACACCTAAAAGTAGATATTACAGATTATACTTCGGTTGCAGAAATGATTCTTCACAATTTGCCAGATTATATTTTCCATCTCGCGGCAAACTCCACAACCAGGCATGATGCTTTGTTTGAAAATCATGCAACGATCAGCACCGGCACCATCAACATCCTGGAGGCTGTTAAAAATTACTCACCGCGTACAAAAGTTTTTATTTCCGGCAGTGGTCTTCAATTTGTAAATCATGATGAGCCTATCAAAGAAACGGATGCGTTTGAAGCAAGGGACGCTTATTCGGTTAGCAGGATACATTCTGTATATGCAGCAAGATATTACCGCCGCCTGGGGATAAAAGCCTATGTGGGTTATTTTTTTAACCATGACAGCCCAAGGCGTACAGAAAGGCACATGGCAAAAAAAATTACTGAAGCCGTAAAGCGAATCGCTACGGGAAGTGATGAGAGATTAGAAATTGGCGATATAAAAGTTATCAAAGAATGGACTTATGCAGGAGATATTGTAAAAGGTATCTGGACCCTGGTGCAACAGGAAAATATCATTGAAGCAAATATTGGCTCGGGGCTTGGATACTCAATTGAAGACTGGTTAGAGACCTGCTTTACAATTGTTGGTAAACATTGGAAAGATCATGTGACTTTAAAAAATAATTTTACAGCCGAATATAAAAAACTCGTTTCCGATCCTGCGATAATCTTCTCCTTAGAATGGAGACCCAGTGTCTCATTTAAGCAGTTAGCCGAAATGATGATTGAACAATAGTTGCAAATGGTATCACAAAAAATCATACTTGTTCAATTATATTCCAATGGGGATTGCCTATACGCAACTACGGTAGCACGGCAGATAAAAAAAGATTATCCTGGAAGCCATCTCACTTGGGCCATTGCTTCTTTTTGTAAAACCATCATTGCAAATAATCCCTATGTTGATGCTATTATGGAAGTAGATAGTGTTGCAAAAAATGACGCACCTGCTTTCAGACGTTTTAAAAAGAAAATATGCGGCCTGCAAAAAGAAGGAGTTTACAATAAGGTTTTCATAGTTCACAACACAGATACCAATCATGCATATTATGATGGAAGTATTCGCAGTAGCATACTAAGAGCTTATCCTAATCCTATCACCGTTCCAGTACAACCGGTCTTGCGTTTATATCCTGAAGAAATTGAGAAAGCAAACAGGTTTGTATTAGACAACAACTTAAAAAGCTATAAGGAAGTTGTACTTTTTGAATATGCACCTCAAAGCGGGCAGTCAAATATTACTCCCGGCACTGCCATCAAAGTAGCTGAAGGAATAATCGGAAATAAGAATATTGCAGTGATACTTTCATCTGCGAATAAGATCAATCATCCAAACAAAGCTATTATTGATGGTAGTAGTTTATCACTAAGAGAGACTGCTGCACTATCTCATCACTGCACATTCTTATTAGGAAGTTCATCCGGGATTACGTGGATCACAACTTCTGAAGCAGGCAAGTTATTGCCTATGGTGCAACTGCTTAATGCAAATACAAGGTGGGTGAATCCTATCTCAAGAGATTTTGAAAGGTTTCACATCCCAAAGGATAAAGTGATAGAACTGCTAAATTTTGATGAAGCAAAGATCGTTCAATGCGTGAGAGAAGCGTTGGGAAATTTTGATGCTGCAAAGCAAAAATTTAATGAACCCATTCCACTTCATTTTAAAACTACCCGTAGCATTGTCTATAATCTGTCAGTTTATTTCGAGATCGGAGCCATCATCCGGCATGTTAAAGTAAACCGGGAAGTTTATGGTAATAATTTTTCTTTTTATAAAGAATTAGTGATTGGATTTCTCGTTGCTCCTTTTACATTAGTTAAAAATCTTTTTGTAAAAAAGTTAAGCAACAAAAGGAATTGGGGGTTCTAATTTTTACGTGACTTTAACTGGGACTTTAAAATGACGATTTCAGATTTTAATTTATCTATTTCGGTTTTAAGCAACAAAAATTCTTCCGAATAATTAGGTGAGTCGGTTCTGTTAGCAGTTTTTGATGCTGGAGCTAAAGAGCTTCTCCAAATATAACCCTGGGCATCTATTACAAGATAATTTCCCACCCCCTGTTTAATATTTTCATGACGCACAGTGTCTGTAGTGTGAAATTGAGCAGTCGGAGTTGTAGTACCAATTCCGATTCTGCCTTTCCCAAAAGTTTGTGTGATACGCATCGCTTCATAGCCATTATTTTGGGCTGCGTTTTTTCCTGCTCCTAATATCAGGTCACCTGCGACACCTGCCGGCGTTCTCGTAATAGTGCCAATAATGAAGTCACCAATCTTTGATGTAGGCACAAAAGCGGCATTGGTTGTTGCAAAACCTATTCTGGCTACACTCTCTGAATTGTGATCTGCATATAGTTGCAAACTTGGGTTAGCGCCCGAAAGCTTTAAATGTGTATCACTTATCGAATTATTAATCTCTAATTTTGCGATCGGGTCTATTATTCCAATTCCAACGTTCCCATTACCCAACACGGTCATTCGCTCAGCGCTGTTTGTTTTTATTACTAATCTGGAATTATCTGTCGTGCCTAAGTAGCTGTTGGTTGGAGTGGTGCCTGTATTGCCCGTTAATAGCCATGAATTCTGGTCACCAATCGTAGACGCATTTCTCCAAAACAATAAACCGATGTTATCTTGTACAAGTACCTTATTATAGCTATCATTATTAGTAACCCCAGTCAAAAGCACTGTGCCTGTTGTGTGCAACTGTGCCAGAGGAGTGGTGGTTCCAATACCGATGTTTTGAGACGAAGCGTGTTGTAACAACGTAATCGTAAAACTGATTACAAGTAGAATTTGTTTCATAAGGGCTTTTTTTTCAAATGTAAAATATTTAAACAATTAGGCCGCTTATTTTTTTATACTTTCCAACTCCTCCACCATCATCTCTTTCACCAGCATTGGCAAATCATACTTTGGCTGCCAGCCTAGTTTTGTATTTGCTTTGGTGGCATCGCCAATTAACAGATCTACTTCTGTTGGCCTGAAATAACGTGGGTGAATACCTACTACCTGCTTGCCAATTGGCAGTTGATAATCGGAATGGGAGCAGCTTTTTACGAAGGCTTTTTCTTCAATGCCTTCTCCGGTAAATTCAAGCTCAACACCTGCTTCTCCAAAAGACATTTTCACAAAATCCCTAACCGTTGTAGTGATACCTGTTGCTAATACAAAATCTTCGGGTACTTCTTGTTGCATCATCATCCACATTCCTTCTACATAATCCTTTGCGTGGCCCCAGTCTCTCTTTGCTTCAAGGTTTCCTAGGAGTAAAATATCTTCCTGCCCTGTAACAATTTTCGAAACTGCTATGGTTATTTTTCTGGTAACAAAGGTTTCACCTCTTAATGGGCTTTCGTGATTAAACAAAATGCCATTTACGGCGTACATGTTATAAGCTTCCCTGTAATTCACCGTTATCCAGTAGCCATATAATTTGGCAACGCCATAAGGTGAGCGGGGATAAAATGGGGTAGTCTCTTTTTGAGGGACTTCCTGCACCAAACCATATAGTTCTGAAGTAGATGCCTGGTAAAATTTTGTTTTCTTTTCAAGGCCCAAGATGCGGATAGCCTCAAGTATTCGCAGTACTCCGATACCATCAGAGTTGGCTGTATACTCAGGTGTTTCAAAGCTAACCTGTACGTGGCTCTGGGCGGCCAGGTTATATATCTCATCCGGTTGTGTTTGCTGAATGATGCGTAACAGGCTGGATGCATCTGTAAGATCGCCATAGTGAAGATGGAAGCGGTCTGAAAGAGTTTTATTATTGAATAAATGATCGATCCTGTCAGTGTTGATCAATGAACTGCGGCGTTTAATGCCATGAACATTGTAACCTTTGTTTAGGAGTAGTTCAGCTAAGTAAGCACCATCCTGCCCCGTGATTCCTGTAATTAATGCTGTTTTCATTAGTTTTTATT
The DNA here is from genome assembly GCA_039922055.1 of Ferruginibacter sp. Lineage (GTDB taxonomy): Bacteria > Bacteroidota > Bacteroidia > Chitinophagales > Chitinophagaceae > Ferruginibacter. The sequence goes on along the minus strand of JBDSAP010000094.1, from coordinate 27,933 downwards.
GTTGTTATTTTTTTTTATGATCGTTTCTAACCAAAGCATCATGTATTGCTTGGTATAATAAATCGCTGCGAAAATATACCATCTAAAGTCAGGATAAAATTTTTTCATAAATTTTCCTGTATTTTCTATAGATGTTAATCGTATTCGCCTTAGTTTGTCAATAGCAGAACTGCCCTTATGAACATGCATCACCTTCGCTTCAGGTAAAAAATGGATTTCGTACCCCAGGCGTTTGAATTCCCAGCACCAGAGCACATCCTCACAATACATAAAGAAATCTTCCGATAACTTTTTTTGAGGTAATTGTTGAATAATGCTCTTCGGAAACAACATAAATGTTCCCCATACCCAATCACACACTGCAAAACTTTGATGATCGAAATAGTGGTGCAACATCAGGCGCTCTCTTTTTTCCTTTGGCAGGAGTTTGTACAGCGGTATCACTTCCAGCAACTCCCAACCAATGGTTCTGAACCGCCGGCAATTATACTGTATTCTGCCATCAGGGTAGTGCAATTGACACGTAACAATACCAGTTTTCGGGTGTTGAGCCAAATGATCTAAACACATTTTTGGTGAATTATTGATCAACTCGGTATCGCTGTTAAGCAACAATATATAATCGCCGGTTGCATGTAAAATACCCAGGTTATTGCCTCCGGCAAAGCCTGTATTAACCAGGCTGCTAATTAGTTTTATAGTTGGGAATTTTACGGAAAACAATAGAGGATCACATTCCCTGGACGCATTATCAACTAAAACGATTTCATAATCAACACCTGTAAGTTTTTGGTGAACAGATTCAATACAATTACAGGTAAGCGTAAACGTATTATAATTGATGACTATTATGGATAACAACATAAAAGGTTGCCAGTGTGTTTAAATTCAACATTTCAGATTTTCTCTAATATGATTACTATTTGATCGCCCTTATTTGCCTTGTTTAATTTTTTTGCCGCGAAATGGAATTGGTAAGTTTTTAAAGAAAGTAACCTTTTTAAACGGTTATTATCGGATGGCTTTAGCGATAATCCCTTTAAATACAACTCACTTCCGGTAAATTGAAAATGATAAGAATCATCAAACAAAGATAATATTCTATATCCGCCGGCCTTTTCAATTGCGAGCCGGATACTTTTCCTGGTAAATAAATTTAAATGGCGGGGAGCATCAAATTGTACCCAATTTTGCTGGTATTTTTCATAAGCAAAAGAATCAATTACCGGAAATCTAAGGATCAATTTGCCGTTCAAGCACAGTAGTTTTCCTAGCTGCTGCAAGACTTCAATTGGCTTCTCCAAATGTTCAAAAACATGGTTTAGGGTTATAACTTCCCAACAAGTTGTTTTTAAAGCAGCCAGGTCATTTGAAAGATATAACTCAGCGCCGTGGCTCATATTAGCAGGAAGATAGGGATCATATCCATTTGCATTCGTAAACCCAAGCGTTCGTAATTCCGTAACAAATTGGCCTGCGCCACACCCGTAATCGAGAATAGCGCTATCCTTTGCAATTCCCCGAATTGATAAAACCGATTGCAATGCTGATGAATAGATCGGGCTCCTTTTCATTTTGAGTCCTATTAAGCTCTTTTTTAAAAACGTCATGAGTTTTTTAGAAGTAATCTGTGCCAACCCGCTTTTATTTTTAAAGCTGTAATATTCAGCCGCGTTATAATACTTATGAATATTTTCCGGTAAAATATTTAGGTGGGTGTGCCCGCAAACGACACATTGATTGTAAACAAACAGTTCGTTCAAGCCAAGCATTTGTTCTCTCACTTCTATAGTATTGGTTGCACCGCCGCATATATTGCAATAGATCATAAGTGGGTTTGGATAAAAGTAATCAGTAAATATTAATAAATGCAATATTCGTCAAACGCATGTAACGTAGAAAACGCCGATTAATTTACCTTATAAAAATAGGCTACATTAAAAAGTATTTTTATAAAGTACCGGAGCATATTGGTTATATTTTTTATATAGTTAACCAGGTTGTTCCAGGTATACTTTGCATCACCTGAAGTAAAGATCATATCAAAAAGTAAACAAATAAAGAACACAGGGATCTCCAAAACATGGAAGCCTACATTGAACAAGAACCAACCTATTCCAAATTGTTTTCTGATACGCAACATATTTGAAACAATGATCTGCCTGCCCTTACTGTCCCAAAGATTTTTTCCGTTTGCACTGTCAGAATTATCGTAAAAATTACTGCTGGTACCACCTTGTATATGTATCACTTTGGGCTCAGCAAACAATAATAGTTTTCCATGCTTTCTTAATCTGCCACACCATTCCATTTCTTCGGAATACATGAAAAAGTCATTGTCGAACAGGCCGCTTTTTGTTAACACCTCTTTTTTTATCATGATAAATGCACCCACTACCCAGTCTACCTCTATAGTTTCCGTAATGGTTTGTACGCTTGGTATGGTTGATTTAAAACGATACCCAAGGTAACGGATCAAAGCACCGAGATAGGGAAGTTGCAGCAAAGTATTTAAGCCGCCTTTAATTACATGCGCTCCTGATATCTGTGTGCTGCCGTCTGTATTTAATAATTGCACCCCGCATCCTGCCGCCTCAGGATGTCTTTGTAACAAGGCCAGGCTTTTTTCAATTGCTCTATCCAATATGATGGTGTCTGAATTCAGCAATAGAATGTAATTACCCCTGCTAATTTCCATACCGGCATTATTTGCCCGTGCAAAACCACTGTTATACCCCATGTCTATCCATATTACGGCGGGGTATTTACCTGTAATTATTTCCTTGCTATTATCATTTGATCCGTTATCTACAACGATGATCTCAAAAGAAATAGACGCGGTCTCTTTATTTATACTCTCAATACAATCAAGTACTAATTGAGCTGATTTATAATTTACAATAATGATTGAAAGATCCATGACTGGTTTTTTCAAAACTGCATTTAATTGGCGGGTGTATCTTATAGAATTATTTTATTCTATTTCTTTTTCTGAAAAGTAAAAAAGCACAAATAAGTAAAGCTATTATAGAAAGAATACCGGAGATCAAAGCAATGGTATTAGCGGTGTCATAAATAGCAGGTGCAAATACAAAATGAATTGTATGGTTACCTGCGGGAATACTTAATCCTCTAAGCACATAATCAACCCTCACTATCGGCGTTTCTTTTCCGTCAATATATGCCTTCCATCCATTGGGGTAATATACCTCGCTAAATATAGCAAATTGATTGGTTCCCGCCTTACTTTGATAAGTAATATCATCATTCAAATTCTTCACCAGCTTGATTTCCGCTGCGCTATCGTACTGAGGTGTAACAGTTACTTTTGATTGCTCCCTTTTATCTATCACAACGCTATCTTTTGAATGCAGACTATCTAAAGCCATCATTTCCTCATCAGCATTCTTTACAAATTTTATCGCTTTTACAAACCATACTGGTCCGTTTGCATAAGGGTTTACCTGGGCAACTGGTTTTCCATCCTGTCCACTGGAAATAAAATATTTTGTATTCAGCATATTGAATACTTCCATATTGCTCTTGCTCAATTGGTGTTCAATTAAATCATTGTACAGTCCCAATTTTGCAGGGCTATATCCGCCTATCGAATTGTGAAAATAGGAGGGACGGGAATCCTGGAAAGGGTCTCCGCCCTCTTGATCGAATACCCTGAAATAACTCGTGTCAGCTTTTATCTGTAGATCCGCTGCTGTTGGTGTAAAGCCAGCTAAATAGTCCTCGGGGGTGGCATACCTATTCTTATTCAAGTACCTTGAAGCTACAGTGATCAGGTCAATGAAGGAGATCAGTACCAATAAACTGATTGCTAACAATGGTGCTATTTTCTTTTTACTTCCGAACCATATAATACCTGCACCCAAAGCAAAAAAGACCAGTAACCGGAGCAGGTCGCTTCCGAACATTCCTTTTCTATCTTCTATCAGGGCTTTGTTAAATGATGTAGATAAATTATTTGCCTGTGCGGTAATTTCAGCGGTCGCTGGTTTGCCCTGGCTCATAGATTGAGCGAGTTGCTCAGTGATCATCTTTTTGGTTTGCCTTGTCTTTTCATTTGAAAAAGATGACGTAAGATAAACCCCGATAAGAATCACCAGGATAGCGCCACAGGCAACTCCGGCGTATTTTAATTTTTTAAACAAAACATTTTTTTCCATGTTGCCAAAAAAGATATGCTGCAAAGCGAGGCATGCAGTAAGGGCAAAAGTGAATTGCGGCAATACCAGCGCCATTGAAGGCGCCCTGAATTTATTAAGGCCGGGTAAATGATCGAAAAGGAAATAATTTATCCCGGAAAAGTTACTGCCCCATGATAGCACGATGCCAATAATGGTACCTGGTATGATCCAGCAGAGATATTTTCCCGGCACAATAAAAAGTCCTGCGATGAACAATAAGCAAATGATGGCGCCCAGGTACACGGGACCGGCAGTGTTAGGTTGATCGCCCCAATAAGGCGACATATACCGATAGAAATAATTGACCGCATCATTTGGTAATCCGGATTCCTGTAATGCCGCGATCACTTTACTTTCTTCTCCAAATTCAGATGGATCATTACTGCTGCCGGAATAGTTAGGCAAAATAAACGTCATCGTTTCCTCCTTACCATAACTCCATTGAAATGCATAATCTTTTTTCAATCCACCCTCTGATAAATTTTCTTTTTTCTGACCGATCGTTAACTCGCTTCTTCCACCCCTCATAGTTTCTTTTGCAAACTCGCCGGTAGGCAATAATATAACTGCAAAGGAACCGGCGCTTAAGGCTACTGCTACTAACGCAAGTGCAGCAGCGGTGATAAAATGCTTAAAATCCTTTGTCTTAAAAGTCTGGATGAGGAAGGTAATGCCCAGGCAAACAAAAAGCAGCATGAAATAATAAACGATCTGAACGTGGTTTTGATTAAAGAACTGGGTAGTTGCGATGAGGGTAAGTGCAAATCCCCAAATATATTTCCGCTGCATTAATAAAATGAGACCGGCAAGTACCATTGGCGCATAGCCCATTGCAGCAAATTTTGTAACATGCCCTACTGCGGTAATGATAGCATTGTAAGAAGCAAATCCATAAGCGAGCGAACCAAGAATGCCGATCACCGGTTTCAATTTTAATACTTGCGATAAAATATAAAAACATATACAGGAAAGAAAAAACAGGCTGGCAGGTGATGGAAGAAATAAAGTAAACAGTTGGTGCATCCATCCTAACCCAATATTGTATTTAGCAGCAAATAATATTTGAAAGGTCGGCATGCCACTGAACATCGAATTGGTCCACAAAGGATACCTCCCGTATTTTTCAAAAAATTCAATGGATTGCTGCGTCATTCCCCTGGTGCCTAACATATCATGCTGGCTTACAACCAGCCCCTGGAACACAGGCAGGCAGTATACTACAGAGATCAGCAAAAACAGTACTACGGCAATAATATGGGGCAACAGGTTATTAAAATTGAACTTCTTCATGCAATATTTTATAATGAGGGGGCAAATTAACTTAAATATTCTATGCAAAAAAGCAGCACCGCTAAGTACTGCTTTATTATGCTGATATTATTTCACTAAATTTTATTGTCCTGCACTTTGTATACTTTGCATGCTCTCCTGCTCGCCCTTCATATTTTTTCGTTTAAGAAGCGAAACATCAAACTTGCCAAAGCGCCAGTTAAAGTTCAACCGCAACACTTGTGGATCTCTTCTTCGGTCGCTTTCCTGCATAAAATAAATAGATTCCGAAACTGTACTATTGAGCCTTGTGCGGAATATATCATTCATTTGCAGCGTTAAAGAAGCGGCATTATTTTTTAAAAAATCTTTACGGATCGCTATATCAAAGCCATAGAACGCTTTTATATAACCCTGTGCAGAAGGAATACTACCGCCGCCAAACATTCCGCCGCCTCCTCCTCCTCTGCCACCTCCACCACCACCGCCACCTTGTTGTACAAGTGTTTTGGCCTGGTAATCGCCACTTAATTGTATTGAGAAATTCTTAGGCAATTTGAAACTGTTATTCATTTTAATAAACCAGCTTACCTGATCGTTATCAACGCCACCGGGAAGATTCCCCGCTTTCAAAATCGCATTGAAAAGATTCACATTGGTAGTCACATCCCACCATTTTGCCAGTTTGTCCCTTGCGGTCAATTCAAGACCATACGTATAGCTCCTTGATGCATTGGCATAGCTGGTAAATAACACTGTATCTGGCTTGCTACCGATATTGGGATTTTTTTCAGGATACTGGTACCTGGCTATAAGGTCGTTGGTATTTTTAAAATATAAAGTAGATAACAGGCTGTGGTTCTTGCTAAACTGGTCCTGGAATGAAAGTTCAATAAGATTTGTAAATTCAGGAACAAGGTCGGGATTGCCCTTGCTTAAATTCAGTGAATCGGTAAAGTCAATGAAGGGGATCAATTGAAAGAAGTTTGGCCGGTTGATCTTCCTTGAATAGTTTACCTGCAAATCCTGTTTGTCAGTTAGTTTGTAGGTGGCAAATACACTGGGGAAAATGCTGAAAGGAAATTCGTTGGAAAAATCCTGGTTACGGGATATCAACTCACCATCATAACGGGAGCTTTCGACTCTTAAACCTAGCTGGTAACTGAATTTTTTTATTTGGTGTGAAAAGGTGGCGTATGCTGCTATCACCCTATCAGTAAACTTATAATTGTTATTCAATAAGGTTAGGGAAGAGTCTTTGCCCGTAATAGGATTCTTCAGGAAATTATTATTAAAACTGCTGAAATCTCTTAGAGCAATCCTGGCTCCTGTCTCTATTTTCATAGTGGGAGTAATTGGATTGGCGTAGTCAGTTTGTGCTGTAAAGAATTTGGTAGTTCCGCCACCAAGTGAACTTTGAAAGAGCAAAGGAGTTTTTGGAGAACTGTTGGGAAAAAAATACTGGGTGGCAAACTGGTTGATGTTATCGTTCTTATTTTGGTTGTAGTTTACATCTGCCGTAATTTCTTTATTTGCTTTCGCAAAATTATGCTTGAAGCTCATGGTGGCTCCATAATTTTTAAAATGAAATTCACTGTTGCTGCTGCGGTTTCCGAAGTCAGATACAGTGCCGGTTGAGTAAAGCGTATCCCTTGAGATATTTATCAGGTCATCATTTTTAAACTGTCCATTCACATAGCTGCCCGCAATACTCAATGTGTTTCTGTTATCAATAAAATAATCAACACCCATTCTTGCAAAACCGAAATAGCCACGGCCAATAGGTCCGTTCTCCTGTCTTAATATGGCGGTTGTACCATTAAAAAAATCAGTACGGTCTGTAGTAACAGTTGATACGCTTTTACGCAGCCCGATCTGTGCGCCGGCAAAGAAGTTGATCTTTTGTTGTTTGATATTGATGTCACCACCAAAACTTGGTTTGCCACGGCTGTCAATACTTGCACGAAGGCCTCCATTGTATCCGGCCTTCCTGTTCTTTTTCAGCACAATATTTAAAATGCCGGATCCGCCGCCAGATGCATCAAATTTTGCAGATGGGTTAGTGATGATCTCAACTGTGGCAATCGCATCTGCGGGAATCTGCTCCAGGGTCAAGGTACTGGGGCGGCCATCTACGAATATTTGAGGGGGAGCATTTCTGAGAGAAACGTTGCCATCGATATCCACGTTCACACTTGGTATGTTCTTCATCACATCAACTGCGGTTCCACCTACGCTTGTGAGATTTTTTTCTACATTAAAGATCTTACGATCAATGCTCATTGTTAACAAGGGTTTATCTGCAGTTACAGTTACACCTTCCAGTTGTAGTGCATCTGCCGACATTTTTATGTTGCCCAGGTCTTTATCAACGGCGCTCATCATACTGCTCATATCACCACCTTGCCTTGCCCCAGCCATATTTATTTGGAATGCTGCTTTTTGCTCAATGTTTTTATAACCGATGGCAGTAATTAACAGTTTATAACTGGCCATTATGGGGAAATTCTCGAGGCTAAACTCACCCTTCTTGGTAGTAAGCATTCCAGAAACAATTACATCCTTTCTCTTTTTTTCAGCGGAGTCAAATTTATTCTGCAATAATTGTATAGAAGCTGCTTCAATGGGTTTGTTCGTAGCTGCGTCAACCACTTTACCATAAAAATGCCCCACATTCATGGCTTGTCCGCCACCGCGGCCACCGCCTGCCGGAAATTGGGCCGAGATCGTGTTAGATATTAAAAGAAAGAAGAATAAGAATAGAGAATAACTTTTTTTCATTAATTGATATTTTAGCAAATGATTATAGAGTCGGGTATCAAAGGTCTTTATAAACTTGAAGTCTGCCTGAGAATACTTGATGAACGGTAAGCTTCTACATTAAGCCTCTTACATTTAAAAGAAGATTACTATATCTGCCGTTTTAATGCAGACTATAAAAAGTAAACAACATAAGTGCCAAGAAGGTTATAAAGTGACAAGCAAGAAAAACAATAGAATTGTCTTGAAATGAATTTTGTGCGGGAGTGGTTTTTTGCTATTTTTGCCACCGATAAAAAAATGGTAGTCGTAGCTCAGTTGGTTAGAGCATCAGATTGTGATTCTGAGGGTCGGGGGTTCGAGCCCCCTCGATTACCCCACAAAATAAGTTCTGCAATTTGCAGAACTTTTAGTTTTAAGTACTCCCCATATTTTTGGCCCGCTTTTTAAGGATTTAAAATGGCTGGCCGGTGAAAATGCTGCCCTTAATCACCACTTATTTTGTAATGATACCACTTAAATTTTTTTATGAAAACATTAGTGCAATACGAGGTTTTGATTCAAATAAAAACTATCTTTTTCCGTTAATTTTACTTTATGCTAAACATTAAGCAAATTATTATGAGCAAAAAATTTATTCCGGTAGTACTGGCGCTTACGGGGGCCACGCTCTTTTTGGCCGTTCAAACCCAGGGCAGGAACGATGATAATCCAAAATCGAAGAATGAAAAAATATTACGCAGTGTGGGGATGTTGTTGGAACAAGGTCATTTTAGCCCTAAAAAGATAGATGACAATTTTTCAAAAAGCGTTTTACAAAGGTTTGTCTCCGACCTGGATGACGACAAGACGATTTTCCTCCAAAAAGATATAGACAGCTTCAAAAGATTCGAGACCAAAATCGATGATGAAATTCACGGTAGCAATCTTGAATCATTTTACGCGATCAGCGAATCTTACACACGCAGGTTAAATGAGGCTTCAGAGTTTTACAAAACCATACTAAGCAAACCATTCGATTTCACTACAGATGAAAATATTCAACTGGACGGTGAAAAGCTGGGCTATGTAAAAACGGATGTTGAAAGAAACGATCTTTGGCGGAAGCGTCTGAAATACCTTGTGCTTACAAAGTATTCTGATATGATCGATGACAGAGAAAAGAACAAAGAACGCCACAGCAAAGGACTTGACACTGCCAGTAAAGAAAAATTTGTGTACAAGGCAGATAGCACACTTGAAAGAGAAGCAAGAGACCAGATAAGAAGGCAAATCGACCGCTACTTTACTACTTTAAAAAATCATAATACTTCAGATGAACTATTTAGTGGTTTCGTTAATAGCGTAACCGGCACAATGGATCCTCATACCAATTATTTTGCCCCGGTAGATAGCAGGGGATTTAATGAAATGATGAGTGGAAAATTTTATGGTATTGGCGCACAGTTGAAGGAAGATCAGAGCAAAATAAAGATTGCCAGCCTGGTAGCGGGCGGACCAGCATGGAAAAATGGTGAATTAGGAGTAGATGATGAAATAGTGAAAATAGGACAGGGGACTGCTGAACCAGTTGATGTAAGCGGTTATGCCGTAACAGACGCGGTAAAATTGATCCGGGGCGCTCAAAGAGGAACCGAAGTTAGAATAACCGTTCGCAAGCCTGATGGAACTACCAAAGTAATTGTCCTTAAAAGAGACGAGATCAAATTAGATGATACTTTCGTCAAAAGCGCCATCATCAACGGAGAGCATAAGATCGGCTTTATTTATCTGCCAGAATTTTATGTGGATTTTGAAGATCCTAAAGGCGCAAAATGTTCCGAGGATGTAGCTCGTGAAATAGAGAAATTAAAGGCAGAAAAAGTAGACGGTATTGTAATTGACTTACGTGGAAATGGTGGAGGTTCATTACCTGAAGTTGTGAAAATGGCGGGATTGTTTATTGAGGACGGCCCCATTTGCCAGGTAAAAGGAAGAGATGAAAGACAACCTTATCAATGGAAAGACAGAGATAAAACTGTATTGTATGACGGACCGCTAACTGTAATGGTGGATGAGTTTAGCGCATCGGCTTCTGAAATTTTTGCGGCTGCCATACAGGATTACAAACGCGGGATAATTGTAGGCAGCAGTTCCACTTATGGAAAAGGCACCGTACAACGCACCATTCCATTAAATCCTGAAAGTGAAAATGATTTGTTTAATAAGAAAGGTGAAGATCTTGGTACGGTAAAACTCACGTTGCAAAAATTTTATCGTGTAAATGGTGGCGCAACCCAGTTACGGGGAGTGGTGCCTGATGTGGTAATACCCGACAGGCTTGAACTCGCAAAAGCACGCGAAAAAGATAATCCAAGCTCTTTAACCTGGGATGAAATAGCTAAAGTAGATTACAAGCCATGGACGAGCACTTATAGCACCGACGCGGTGGCTGCAACGGTTAATAGCCAGGTAAGAACAAACACAACCTTCATGAAGATGAAGGAAAAGATTGATTCTATTGACAAAGAAAGTGATAGGGCTTATTCTTTAAACTTAGATGCTTACCGGTTATCTCAAAAGCAGCTAAAGGCAAGGTATAAGCAATTAGAAGAGTTGCTTAAATTACAAAGCCCGCTAAATGTAAAGAATATTGGGGCTGACGAAGCCAGGCTTGCTGCTGATAAGGAAAAAACCGAAAAAAATAAAAGATTCCTGAACGGTATAAAAGATGATATTTATGTTGATGAGGCTGTAAAAGTGACCAACAGAATGATCAATCAGAGTAACATTGCTTTAAATCACGGAGCAGTTACAGTTCCGGTTGACAAAAATTAAGAGCAAGACCGAACAGAGATTGTGCTATTAAAATAATTAAAAGACCCGCCGTTTGATCACTGCGGGTTTTTTGTTGTAATAGAGATTTGATTGCGTGTCGGTATATTGGTTAACCGGATCATACCCTCGCCTGCTACTAAGTTCGTATGTAGCTATTTTAGGCTATAAATATCTTTCCTTTATTATTTTACTATGGTGTGTAAAGTGACCGGCGATGATAAAGCCGATTTGCTCCACAGATAGTTCATTGCTATTGGCTTTACCTATACTGGCCAGCATCCCAGGGCTGAAGCTGTTAAAGAGTAATAGCGTAGAGCGCCTTACAGTCACGAATTCTTCAAGAAGGCTTTCCCAGCTCCTGTTGTTTGCAAAGGAATTATCTGCGTAGTCATTTTCATCAAATCCTGGCAATGTCTGTGATTCCTTTCTTGCAAAACACATTGCACGGTAGGTGAAGATCCTTTCCGCATCAATAAGATGCTGTAACATTTCTTTTAAAGTCCATTTTCCCGGAGCGTATGCATGAGTGGATTTTTCTTCGCTGATAGATGGCAGCAGATCCTTAATAACTATTGATTGATTGGTAAAAGCAGCAGCAAGATCTTTTTCAACTACCTGTTCAATATAAACTTTAAAGTACCCTGGAGTGTTTGTTGGAGAAATAGTGGACATAATGATTAGTATTGATTAATGAAGATACCTGTTTAATCTGCCTGCACATACTACGATAGTCAATTCATCAAGTGGCAGTACATGCAAATTAAATGATAATTGTATAAATGAAAAACGCAGGCGGCTAAAGTAGCAACCTGCGGTTTTGTATAAGTTAACTTAAAAGTTATTACCCCTTCTTAGACTTAGTCATTTTTGGTTTGGGCAACTCCTTATTGTTTTGAATTAACCGTTCGCCTTTTAATGTGCTTGCCAATTTAACAGCAGCGTATGCGTTTAAAAGGCCCCCGGATTTAGAAATTTCACTTAAATCTGTTTTCTCATCAGTGCCGGGAATATTAACCTCCATACCGGGAGAAATTGCTGACTTTTCTATCACATACTTTAACTGCGAAGCGCTTAGAGTAGGGTAATGTTCCAAAATAAAAGCAGCAGTACCCGCCACTACAGGACAAGCCATGCTTGTGCCAGATGCGTTGCCATAAGTATTGCCACCGGGGATGGTAGAATAAATTTGAACACCCGGCGCAAATACATCTACTTCCTGTTTGCCATAATTGCTAAACTTAGCGGTAATGCCTCCGTTCTTTGGATCGCCACTTGCTCCTACAGTGATCCAGTTTGTAGCCTTGCCTACGGCATTTTTGTAAACCGGTGTTGGAAAGTTATCCGAACTATCAATATTCTTGGAATCGTTGCCTGCCGCATGTACCAGCAAAACACCTTTTTGCTCAGCGTATTTAACTGCATCGTCCACCCACACCTTCTCTGGTGAAAAATCTTTACCGAAGCTCATGCTTATGATCTGTGCGCCATTATCAACAGCATACCTTATTGCCAAAGCAATATCCTTATCATGCTCATCTCCATCGGGCACCGCACGAACCATCATTATTCTTACATTATCAGCTATTCCATCTATGCCTTTATTATTATTGCGTGCAGCCGCTATTATACCGGAACAATGTGTACCGTGAAAAGGAGTAGAAGCCATGATATCGTTATTGCCGTAAAAACGGTCATTGATATCAGACTCGTCATCTTGTACAATTTCCTTGCGATATTCCTGCGGAGCATTATTGACGGCATCTGCTTTCCGGATCTGTCCATCAAATTCATCTATGATCTGCCGGTTAGTGATCTCATCACTGCCATTCCCCTTGCATAACTGAATCAGCAAAGCTTTAGTCTTTTTGGCATCAGCATCTGTAGCCGTATATTTTTCAAGATCTGTGCAATTATACTCTGCTTTTCCAAGTTCTTTAACAATAACTGAATCTCCTTTTACAAAGCTCGGTACCAGTTTCTTCATGAAGGCGATTTCAGCGGGGTTCACATCTCCAACTATCTTTTGCTCTGCTTTTTTATAAATTGTATATTCTTCCTGCTCTTCAGGGCTCATGGAAGTTGAATCCGGTGCCAGGCTGCCATATTTCGCCTTCAGTTTATTGTAAACACGGGCGGCTTCATAACTGTCTTGTTTTACATTGCGGCCATCTTTACCGCCTATAAAGTTCCAGCCATGTACATCATCTATGTAGCCATTTTTGTCATCATCTATACCATTGTATGGAATTTCTTTTGGGTTGGTCCACATGATCGATTTCAGGTCTTCATGCAGGGTGTCTATGCCACTATCAATAACTGCAACTACTACTTGTTTGCTTTTTATCTTTTTTGCTTTTACAAAAGAGTAAGCTTTGTCGAGGCTAATACCATAGATCTCGCTGCTTTCTTTGTCCTGCAAATGCCAGTTTTTGGGTAGTAAGCTTTTTGAGCTTTGGGAAAACAATGAAGCCGTTGAAAGAAGGGCCACACTGCATAAAAGGGATATTTTATTCATGTAATTTTTTTTGATCAACTGCAATTTATTACAAAACCCGGCAATTAGATGTACCATTTGTATAAAGTTATTAGTGAGTTGTGAATATTAACAGCCTGTTACAGCAAAAGGTGTTTTACTAAATAACGAGGTGGCAACTGCAACTGAACGTTAACATTTCTCTCAAACAAACCATACACGCTACTGCCACTGCCGCTCATGGAAGCATATATTGCGCCATTTGCGTACAGGCTCTCCTTTATGGTACTTATTTCAGGAAACTTCTCAAACACCGGCTGTTCAAATTCATTGTGTAATGCATCTTTCCACTCACTCACCGGTAAGGCTACCATGGCTTTTAATGAGCTACTTACTGGCGGGTTATTATTAAAAGTAAGTAATGCCTTATTCTTTAACTGGTTGAAAGCCCAACCTGTATTGATGTGAATACCGGGGTTGATCAATACTAATTGGTACGAAGAAAGATCTAAAGGGAGAGGTTCCAGTAATTCGCCACGGCCAACGCCAAGGCATGGTTGGTTTATGATAAAAAATGGGCAATCGCTCCCGAGTTGAAGGGCATATTGGATCAGCTCTGGTTCGCCTAATCCAAGCGCATATTTTTCGTTCAGTCCCATTAAAGTAAAAGCAGCGTCTGATGATCCTCCACCCAAACCTGCTCCAATTGGAATCACTTTATGTAAATGGATGCTCGTTGGCGGTAAAGCAGGAAAATCTTTTTTCAAAAGATGGTAGGCTTTCACGCAAAGATTATCGGAGGGATCACTGTCTACATTTATGCCGCTACACGTAAAACTGATATCATTTTGTAAAACTGCTTTCCCAATATCCTTGCTGTTTGTTGAATTTGATTTTGCGGGGAGGATTTCCAATGCATCTTTCGCCGAAAGAGGATAAAAAACTGTTTCAATATTATGAAAGCCATCCGCCCTTTTGCCTGTTACGATTAAACCAAGATTTATCTTGGAATTGGGGAAGAGGATCATCTATTAAGTGATTAGTATGTATAATTTGAATGATCCGGTCGCAGTGCGTTAGATGAGTATTGTATGATAAAAGGGAAATTGTTGTATTTAATGATCTCACAGTATGCATTCAAAACGATTGGGCCTATCTTTTCTTACGTGTCTTTATCTCGTCACGAATGGCAATGGCACGCATGTAATCTTCCTGCTCCAAAACTTCATTGAGAAGGCTATCCAATTCCTCAAGGGAAAGTCCTTTAAGATCGTCCCGGCCACCTGTATCGGTAGTTACCGGTGCCATGCTCTTTTTCTTTTTTGCATCACCTTCCATTAGAATGCCAGCGCTGTCCAAAATATTATCATAAGTAAAAATGGGGCAGCCAAAACGTACCGCAAGTGCAAGTGCATCTGATGTCCTGGAATCGATCTCAACGGTATCATTCTCACTGCTGCAAACCAGCTTGCTATAAAAGATACCTTCCTGTAAGTCGTTTATTACAACTTCATGCAGCTCAACATTAAAGGCCATCATGAAATTTTTCATCAGGTCGTGCGTAAGTGGGCGGCTGGGATTCATGCGTTCGAGCGCAACGGCTATAGCCTGTGCCTCAAAGCCACCAATAACAATCGGTAAACGGCGCAAACCATTTACTTCTCCCAATACTACAGCATAGGAATGAGTTTGTGTGATGCTGTGTGAAAGTGCTACTATTTCCAATTCGATTTTCTTCATAATCCGGGGACGCCATAAGGCAAGGCAAATTATTTACCAATTTGCAAATATAAAAACAATTGCCTTTTAAATCAATTGAACGGCTTAAATATAATTTTTGTTAAATACTTATGCCAGTCCTTTCAATTTCTTTACAGCTTCAATTATTTTTGGCATTACTTCAAATGCATCACCAACAATGCCGTAATCGGCTGCTTTAAAAAATGGCGCCTCCGGATCTTTATTTATTACAACGATTGTTTTACTCCTGTTTACACCTGCAAGGTGTTGTATAGCTCCAGATATACCTATGGCAAAGTATAGATTGGGAGCAATGGCAATACCAGTTTGTCCAACATGTTCGTGATGAGATCTCCATCCTATATCTGCAACAGGACGGCTGCACGCAGTAGCCGCACCTAATAGTTTTGCAAGGTCAGTCACAAGCGCCCAGTTTTCTGGACCTTTTAATCCACGGCCTCCACTCACTACTATTTCAGCTTCTGTTAACGGTACTTCTCCAACAACTTTATCTACCGCTGTCACTGATACTTTAGGAGTGCCTGGTTCAGCAGCAAACTCTGCAACCTCAGCAGTACCTTCTATTGTTGAAATGCTATACGAATTAGGATTGAGAGAAATGATCTTTATATCTGTGTTAACAGCTACATGTGCAAAAGCCTTACCACTGAAAACATTTTTCTTAACCACGAAACCGTTGCTTGTATCAGGCAACGCAACAGCTCCCGAAACAAGCCCTGCTTTGAGGCGAACACTTAATCTCGGAGCAATAGCTTTACCACTTAGGTTATTGGAGAAAATGATCACTGTTGCATTTGCACCCGTAGCTACATCGGCAATTACCTTTGTATATACCTGAGCATCGAATTGATCGAGGGTATTGTTTGTAACAGTATGCACCTTTTTAATGCCGTATTTACCGAGCGAGGCAAGGTCTTCGCTGTGCGTGCCCAAAATAATCGCCTCTGCCGCAACACCTAATTGCTCCGCAACTTTGGCTCCGTAAGAAGCTGCTTCAAGAGAAGATTTTCTTATCTGTCCATCTGCCTGGTCTAAAAAAATTAAAACGCTCATAGTTGTATTTTTTTCTCACAACATTTCGTGAGGTGTTTGTGTATGTTGTTCCATAAAGATTTGCCGTACAAGTGAGTGACACAACGCTGCTTAATAGTAGTACAAATGCTGGTCAACAAATAATCCCTAAGATCTTAAATAACTCTCGCTTCTTCATGCAGCAGTCGAACTAATTCTTCCGGGGTATCTGCCGATACCATCTTCACACCAGCCTTTGCAGGTGGGGTCTCAAAAGAGGCAATAGAAGTATATGGATCTATCGCTATAGGCTCTACCACTTTCAGCGGTTTGCTCCTGGCGCCCATGATACCTTTCATATTCGGGATGCGCTGTTCGGCCATACCTTTTTGGCAACTTACTACCAGGGGCAACTGCACTTTGTTCGTCTCTTCGCCGCCTTCAATTTCACGAATTACAATAGCGTTGTTTCCTTCCAGGTTAAATTTTATTGCGAGAGATACATAAGGTAAGTCGAGCAGTTCGGCAACCATTCCGCCAATAGAAGATCCATTGTAATCGATGGTTTCTTTGCCGGTAAATACTAAATCATAAGCGCCCTGGCGGGCTACGTCAGCAATCTGGGAGGCTATATAAAAGCTATCATGACTGCCTGCATTTACACGGATCGCTTCATCACCACCAAGGGCAAGCGCTTTGCGGATAATGGGATCGCTGTCAGAACTGCCAACCGTAACCAGGTGAATAATTGTAGTGGGATCCGCCTCTTTCAATTCGATCGCTCTTACCAGCGCATACCATTCGTCGTACGGGTTAATGATCCATTGCACCCCATCGGCGGCGAATTTCGTATTGTTATCGGTGAAGGCTATTTTTGCCGTAGTATCGGGAGTTTTACTGATGCAAACAAGAATTTTCATGCGTTAAATTTGTATCGTTAAAATAAGTTGTTTATGCAACTAAATGCAAATATAACATTTGTACTTATAAACAAAAACAAAAAAATACGGGGTAATGAGCAGGATAGAAAAATTACTTGAATACATGAAAACTTCCGACAAGGATAGCTTTCTGCAACATGCACTGGCATTGGAGTATATCAAGATCGGGAACGATGAGGAAGCTCGTAATCTCTTTAACGAACTGTTGCTGAGAGAGCCAACTTATGTGGGCTCTTATTACCATCTTGGTAAATTATTGGAGCGGGTTGGCGACTTTGATAAGGCTATTAGAATTTATAGAAGAGGGATGGAGGAAGCGAAAAGGGCAGGCGATAATCATTCGTATAATGAATTGATGGGAGCCCTGGAAGAAATAGAACTCTGATGTATGATGTATGATGTATGATGTCTGATGTATGATGTCTGATTTACAAATGCCGGCTCAACAGCTTCGATTGTTTAACGTCTATATCAAAAATTTCTATCACTTCATTCGAGACCATTAATGAAAGTTACATCAGACATCATACATCAGACATCAGACATCTGGCGAATCCTTTAGTTTATTACTTCAAACATTATAATGGATCTGTTAGAAAAATTTAAGCAGTACATACAGAAGGGAAATCTATTCAATTCCAACGATCGGCTATTGCTCGCCATTAGTGGGGGAGTAGATTCAGTTGCATTGTGTGAATTGTGCAAACGAGCTGGTTATTATTTTTCTATTGCTCATTGTAATTTTCAACTAAGAGGAGCAGACAGTAACACAGATGAAGCTTTCGTAAAATCAATTGCAGAAAAATACGGGGTTGACTTTTACAATAAAACATTCAACACAACCGAGTATGCAAAGGCTAACAGGCAATCAATCGAAGAAGCAGCCAGGGAGTTGAGGTACACGTGGTTCAATGAACTGATCAGTACAACAGTTGATAAGCCATTTAAATATATCCTTACAGGTCATCATGCAGATGATAACATCGAAACGGTGACGATGAATTTTTTCCGGGGAACGGGCATCAGCGGGCTGCGTGGTATATTACCGAAGCAGGGTAAAATTATTCGCCCTTTATTATTTGTGCGGCGAAATGAATTAGAAGAGTTTATTAAAACCAATTGCCTCACCTTTGTAACGGATCATACCAACCTCGAAAATGACTATACCCGCAACTACTTTCGCAATACCATCATTCCCCTGGTAAATGAAAGCTTTCCAGAGGCTTCGAATAATGTATTGAAAAACATACAGCGCTTTGTGGAAACTGACACTTTGTTTAAAGAAGCTGTTCAATTGCATAAAAAGAAATTGCTGGAGCACAAAGGGAATGAAATACATATTCCGGTTTTAAAACTACAAAAGACCGTGCCTCTTGCAACGATTCTTTTTGAGATCATCAAAGTGTATGGATTTACTGCCCATCAAACAGATGAGGCGATTGCATTGCTAAGTAGTGAAACAGGCAGATATATCCAGTCATCTTCTCACCGGATAATCAGGAACCGCAACTGGCTGATTATTTCACCGAAGCAAACAATGGAAGCTGCCAATATTTTAATTGAGGATGAAAATGAGGAGCTAGAGTTTGCAGGAGGCACTTTAAAGTTAGAAAAGCTAAACAGCGGAGGTTACAAACTATCAACAGATAGCAACATTGCAGCGCTTGACGCATCTGCTGTCACCTTTCCTCTTTTGCTTCGCAAATGGAAGCAGGGAGATTATTTTTACCCGCTTGGTATGCAGAAGAAAAAGAAGCTCAGTCGTTTTTTTATTGACATGAAATTATCTCTTACGCAAAAGGAAGAAACCTGGGTGGTGGAGATGGATAAAAAAATTATTTGGGTGGTAGGAAAAAGGATCGATGACCGTTTTAAAATATCCGGCAACACGAAAGACATTCTATGTTTGTCTTACCTTCCAAAACGAGGATGAGACAGATCATTTACGATTTGAGGTAACAGGTCAGGCGCCTTTAAAGCGATCAGTGCAAATGTAAAAACCAGTCCAAATAACGATCCCCACAAGTGGGCATCATGATTAACAAAGCCAATATTTTTCTTCGACATGTAGATGCAATATGCCAGGTAGACAAATGCAAAAACTATAAAAGGCATTGGAATAAAATAGATAAGTATAGTGCCCCAGGGATTAAACAAAATACATGCAAATATTACAGCAGAAACAGCTCCCGATGCGCCAAGCGCCCGATAGTTATAATCATCACGGTGCTTGATATAGCTTGGTATATCTGCTATTACGGCCGATAAAAAATAGAGCGCCAGGTAAGCCATGTTCCCACCCAAACCAAACTCTGAAAATTTATCTTCTATTACTCTGCCGAAAAAGTAAAAGCTGAACATATTAAAAAACAGGTGCAGGAAATCTGCGTGGATAAATGCAGAAGTTATAAAGCGAAAATATTGTTTGTCTTTTTTAATAAAATAAGGCCACATAATTGTTTTATCAACAAAAGCGGCATTAGAAAAACCAATTAATGAAAAGATAATATTAGCAGCAATAAGGCCGAAGGTGATAGGATAACTCAAAAAATCCATAAGTAAAATTTAAAGCCAAAAATATCGCATTATTTCAACTATGGTGGTATTTTTCATTGCGGTTAATGGAACAGGCTCTATATACCTGCTCTGCTAAAATGAGTCTCACCAACTGGTGCGGAAATACAAGTGGCGATAAAGCCCATTTAAAATTACACCTGTTGATCACGGCCTCACTTACTCCATAAGCGCCTCCTATCAAAAAGATAAGGTTCTTAACTCCTTCATCGGCCTTTGATTGAATAAATTTGGCCGTTGCTTCACTGGTTAGTTGTTTTCCCCGCTCATCGAGCAATACCAGGAAATCATCTTTTTGAAGCAGATTCAAAATAATTTCTCCTTCCTTTTTTTTCAGGTCTGTTTCACTCAAAGCCGCTGCATTCTTTGGCATCGGAATAACATGCCACTCAATGGGGTAGTAGTTAGCAATGCGCCTGGTGAATAGTTCTACCCCCTCTTTTACGTAAGACTCATGTGCTTTGCCAATGCTCCAAAACTGAAGTTTCATAGTGTTTTTTTGTTTGGCAAAAATGGTGAAAGAGTTGGGTAGAATAAAATTAATCTCTATTTTTGCCGTCCAATATAAAAATTGGCTGCGTAGCTCAATTGAATAGAGCATCTGACTACGGATCAGAAGGTTTTAGGTTTGAATCCTAACGCGGTCACATAATTCTCAAACTTAAAGGTCACCAAACGGTGGCCTTTTTTAATTCGCAAGCAATTGCATAAAGAGAGGAAGTATTTGAAAGCGCCTCTTTTAGGGATAAAATAGTTTTTCATTGTAGTGGTTATCAGGCGGAATAAAAATAACTTACTCTTCTGCAAAAAATTAAATATTTACTTTCGTTTTAGTTTATAAAAATCTTCATTACCTTTTATTTTTAATAAATAAGTGCGTAAACATGTCATAACCTGTTCACTAAATAGATATGTGATTTTCAAAATCTCTTGCACCCGGAAAAGCAAGAGTTCCTTAGAGTTTAAAGAATATTCGTATGAATCATGGCCTGCTTCAATTTTTTCAACTGCATCATTCAATGCAGTTGAATTTTGTTTCAGCGCTTGTGGTGAAGGCGAAAAAGTAAATACCGTAATTAGGCCAGTTATGATTTTTATATTTCTTTAAAGGAGTGAAATATTATGAGTTCTGTTTTACAGCATTGGGCTGAATGTTTGTTAAGTCCCCAATTTTTACAGGCATTTTAGTATCTATACTATTACGTGCTGCTATGCCAACTAAAATGGATAGAGCCCCATCACGACTTCCCGCACCCTGTTTGAATGGATCATTGCCATCGTGGTTGAAAATTTGCTTTCTCAACCGTGCATCCCCTCCGCCATGACCAGGTTCATTATTTGGGATTTGAATGGTTTCTCTCTTTCCAAAATTTGTAGTGATTTGAATTTCATCAAAACCGGGCTCTTCCCAGGGCTGTGTCTCTTTTATCCATGCATCCAATTTTCCTTTTGTGCCATTAAATGAAATCCTGTATCCTTCATAAGGGGCAAATGCTGTTAAAGAATAACTTGCCTGTACTTTGTTGGCATACTTAATCTGTACCGCCATTTGGTCGAAAATATTTATGTCTTCTTTAAAAACGCAACCGTCGCGTAAATAGCCATCGTGTTTTTCGTTGGCTACATATAATTCCATCATGTCTTCATCTTTGGTAACGTCAAAATAAAATTTGCAATTTGTTTTATGTGGGCATGGCCGGCAGTTGGTATGCCTGAACGAATTGTTTTTACCATACACATCTAATTTACCATAGGCATACACTTCTTCAGGATCTGAATTAAGCCACCAGTTTAAAAGATCAAAATGATGTGTCGATTTGTGAACAAGCAATGAGCCGCTGTTTTCACGTAAACGGTGCCATCTTCTAAAATAGTCGGAGCCGTGATGAATGTCGAGGTACCAATGAAAGTCAACAGAAGTTATTTTACCTATCGCATCATTATGCAGTAGTTCGTAAATTTTTTGCCGGTGGGGTGAGTACCGGTAATTGAATGTTATTTTAATCTTTTTCCCAGTTCTTTTTTCGGTATCAAGAATAGCCTGGCATTTATACTCATCAATCGTTAAAGGTTTTTCTGTAATAATATCAGCGCCATATTCCATTCCCTTTATAATAAAATCATGATGTGTGCTGTCAATAGAGGTTACAATCAGTTCATCAGGTTTTGTTTCCAACATCATTTTGTCAAAATCAGTATAAGTGGGACAATCTACTTTCATCCTTTTCTTTGCCGTTTCCACACGTCCCGGATTGATATCACATAAGCCAACAAACTCCAGTATATCTTTAAACTCTTTTACTACAGGGATCCCCCACATGGATATAGCTCTGCCACCGGTTCCTACAACAGCGATGCGCTTTTTTTTGATAGGGGCCGTAGTTTGAAATGCTGAAGCTGGAATCGCATTAGCTAACAAAGTACCTGCGAACAATGCAGAAGATTGTTGTACAAAATTTCTTCTCTTCATAGTTTTATTTTAATTTTTTTACGCGTTAATAAAATATTCCTGCCTTTAGTAATAGCTTTTAAAAAATCATCTTTCAGACCCCTGAAATGTTTCGATCATCATTACTATGATTGATCGATGTTCCTTTGTCAACATGATAATAAATTTCTTTCGTCCCACCTTTCAACCTAACTACAGTTTTGTAGTGGAGAATTTCTGCTGAATATTGAGAAAATTTAATAAGTAGTAATTAGGCATTAGCAGAGTAAGTAAACAAAAGAGCCTGGAACGATTCATAATTTAATGTTAGCGGTCAAGTTGTATTTATTGATTTTACAACTTTCAATTTGTTGCATACGCAGCAATTTTTTACTTCAATTGTCTACTTTTTTTAAAAGCTATGTATAAATGTATAAAAACAAAACTTTTTGCAGGTCTGTGGTTGTGAAATTTAGTATTTCGAAAGGTTTAGAAACTATTTTTAAATGTAATGAAAATATAATTTTGCTATTTCAAAGATAATAAATATATTTATTCTTCAAAACGATTCACATTTATAAATAATTAATTAAAATGAAAAAAAAATCGCTCATCAGGCAATTTGCTGTAATGCTTTTAGTGATATTGTTTGTCAATAATCTTTCGGCACAGGAAAAATCCCTGTCTGGACAGGTTACATCAGAAACAGGTCTTCCATTGTCAGGAGCGTCAGTAATGATTGAAGGAAGTTCTTCAGGAGTGCTTACAGACGACAAAGGATCTTTTACGCTTCCTGTTACTGGTAAACATCCGGTTATAATTTTCTCCTTTACGGGGATGGCAACTCAAAGAGTTAAATACTTAGATCAGGGCGTACTAAATATAAAAATGGCTAAAGAAGAAACCAGCCTTTCGGAAGTGGTTGTGACAGCAGTGGGATTGGAGAGATCAAAAAAATCATTGGGATATTCAGCAACGGTTATTAGTGGCACTCCAATGGCACAGGCAAGGGAGACCAATGTAATTAATTCTCTAAAAGGGAGAGTGGCAGGTGTATTTATCAACCAGGGCGCGGGGGGTGCAGGGAGTTCTTCCTATGTAGTAATACGAGGCGCTAAATCTTTCAGTTCTGCAAAGAACCAGCCTTTGTACGTGGTAGATGGTGTACCAATACTAAATGAAACCAGTGTTAGAGAACAGGGCGGGAGTCAGTTTGATTTTGGGGATGGAGTGAGCAACATTAACCCTGATGATGTTGAAACTATGACAATTCTTAAAGGACCAAATGCTTCATCATTATATGGATCAAGAGGTGCTAATGGAGTTATCTTAATTACTACAAAGAAAGGAAAATCCGGAAAGGGAGTAAGAGTTGAATTCAATTCAAATGCGACTTTTGAAAACCCTAATTCTGTTCCTAAATTTCAGCGCACATGGGGTGGTGGATATGATGATGATTATGCCTCATTTGACGATGTAACGTTGTCTGACGGTACAAAAGCATCCATGTGGCCCAATTGGCTAATTGATAATTGGGGTGGCAAGCTCGATGGCCGGCCAATTGTATTCCAGGATATTCCAGATGCAAAACCCATTGCATATACTGCAATCAGTGATAAGGATCTGCTGAAATTTTTTAATACCGGCAAAACATATACTAACTCTCTCACGCTCTCAGGTGGCAATAGTGGAACAACATATCGGGTGTCTGCTTCTAATATGGATACTAAGGGAATTACTCCGAATTCGGAATTGAATAGAAAAACATTTGACGTAATACTGAATTCAAATCTTGGAAATAAACTAAGCATTGCTGCCAAAGCAAATTACATTAACCAGGTTGGGAAAAACAGACCCAGCATTGGCGGCTCTTTTCTTGATGCTACAACCAATTTGCAGTTAACCCCTGTATTTATACCGCTAAGCTTTATGCAAAATTATCTTAATCCTAACGGCACCGTCAGAAATTTCAGATCGCTGCCTGTTAATCCATATTGGGTAGTTAATAAAGTGAAAACCGACGATACAAGGGACAGATTAATAGGCTTTGTTTCTTTGGAATACAAACTTAAAGAATGGCTTAAAATAATGGCTCGAAGCGGTGTTGATCTTTATAATGACAACAGAAATGTTATAGTACCAGACAAGAATCCTATTGGTGGCTATCAGACGGGATATGTAAAAAACGAAAATGCGATAACAAAAGAAATTAATAATGACTTTTTAATAACAGCAAATGGGGAATTAAATAAAAAAATTGGCGGTTCGTTTTCAGTAGGTGGAAATAACCGCGTATTTAAATACGAATCTGTTCAGCAAGTAGGAACAAATAAAACTGTTGACAATTTATGGGTTATTGAAAATATGAGGGATGTTCAAAACTATAAATTCGTTAACAAAAAGACAGTTAACTCTCTTTATTTTGCTGGCCAGCTTTCCTACAACAGTTATTTGTATTTGGATGTAACTGGTAGAAACGACTGGTCGTCCTCTTTAGGCGTAAACAACTATTCATTTTTTTATCCTTCTGTTAGCTCAAGCTTTGTATTTTCCGATTTGCCAAGCTTTAAGTCAAAGACGCTTTCTTATGGAAAACTTAGGCTTTCTTATGGAATGGCCGGAAATGATGCTGATCCTTATCTTACAACATCGGGCTATTTCTTAGGTGCCACACCATATATTGGCGGGCAACGAGTGTTGGGCATTAGCAGCCAGGTTCCTCTTTTAGATCTCAAAAATGAATTAACAAACTCCTTTGAAGCTGGAACTGAACTCAAATTGTGGAACAATATAGGAATAGATTTTACTTATTACGACGCCACAACCAAGAATCAAATTATGCAGGTTGTTTTACCTGTTTCTACAGGTTATTCAACCAAGCTTATTAATGCCGGCGCTATCCGGAATAGAGGTGTGGAAGTATTGGTATCGGCATCAATTATTAAAAGTGGTTCCTTCAGGTGGGATGCTTCTCTGAACATTTCTAAAAATGTTTCTAAAGTAAAAACGCTGACGGATAATATCAAAGAGTTTACACTTTTTGATGCCGGCGCCGCAATTGTTGTTCAGGAAGGACAACCTTTCGGTAATATAGTCGGTAGCGCTTATAAGAGAAGTCCTGACGGTAAAATTGTTGTTGATAGTGATGGGAATTACCTGACAGACGACAAGGTGAAAGTATTGGGCAATATACAGCCAAAAATACTGGGTGGATTTACAAATACATTCTCCTATAAAAATTTCTCTTTAAGAACCCTGGTTGATGCCCGCATTGGAGGAAAAGTTTATTCCAGAACGAAGCAGGATCAATGGCAAAAAGGTACCGGGGTGGGAACAGAAGATCCGGGAGATTTCATCGTAGATGGTGTGGTGGAACAGGCTGATCATTCTTTTAAGGAAAATACTAAGAAAATCACAAGAATGGAAATGTTTGCCTATAGAGGTTGGGGAAATATAGGAGAGGAGTTTGTTCTTGATGCCACAACAGTCTCATTGAGAGAAGTGAGCTTGTCCTGGGGAATAAACACGTCGTTCTGGAAAAATAGGGTCAAAGGACTGACGCTTTCTTTGGTAGGCCGGAATCTACTTTATATCTATAGAGACAAGGAATTTGCTGCCATGGGAATATCTTCCGAGTCAAGTTTTGCCCCTACCGCTGCGGCCCAGGGAATAGAATCCCGCAACATGCCAATAACAAGAAGTATCGGTGTTAATTTAAATGTGATTTTTTAATTTTTACAAAACTGAATGTTATGAATTTCAATAAACTGCTAACTTTTTTTATCGCATTTGCTTTTCTTTTGGGAATCAACGCCTGCACCAAAGATTTTGAGCAAATCAATACAAACCCCAGAATTGTAACTCAGCAAATTGCAGATCCTACGCTGCTGCTCACCGGTGTTCAGAAAAATTCCATGTTCGGGTTAATGGATGGAGATGGCAGGCTTGAAGCTTATTCAGGCTATGTTGGTAATGATGCATTGGGGAACGTATTTGCTAAAGGGCCCTGGGATGAGCCTTTTGCTACCTTTTTTCAGTCTTACATCATTAATATAAACGAAGCAATAAGATTATCAAAAGATGATCCTAAGCTTGCAAACGTAAATGCATTTTCAAGAATTTGGAGAGTCTGGTTATATGGGAGGCTAACAGATTTATATGGGGACGTTCCATATACCCAGGCTGGGTTGAATGTTAATGAAGTGAACGTAACTCCCCAGTATGATACGCAGGAATCTATTTATACCGATTTACTTAAGGAACTTAAGGAAGCAGCAGCGGTGTTAAAACTAAGCGTTGCAGATAGAGTTAATATGGGTAGTAAAGATCTTATTTATGGAGGCAAAGTTGACAATTGGATAAGGTTGGCTAATTCATTGCGCTTAAGGCTGGCGATGAGAATTAGCTACAAAGCCCCCGCAATAGCAACCGCAAATGTTGCCGAAGTTATCAGTGATGACCTCATAATTTCCAATAATCAGAATGCTGTTTTATTAGCAGGCAATAGCAGTGCAGCTTTAGCCAATAGAAACCCTTATTACAACGGCATAGCGGGTGGGGCAAAAGAATTCAGATGGGCATCTTTTACAGTAGTTGAAACGCTCAATAAAATGAACGACCCCAGGGTGAAACGTTTTGTAGATCTCTCTTCAGTTGGTGATTATTTTGGACTGGCCTTAAATTTATCATCTGCGGAAAAAGCAGTGAATTTAGGCAGGCCGAATTTTTCTTCTTCTGCTTTGGGTGATATTATTTGGCGGTCGGATGTTAGGTTTACATTGATGAATGCCTCTGAAACATATTTTTTAAGAGCAGAAGCTGCTTTGAGAGGAATTACGTCTGAAAATGCCCAGGCACTTTATGCACAAGGGATAGGATTGTCGTTGGATAATTTTAGTGTGGATCCAATTGACAAAACAAATTATCTTGCCAGTAGCGCTGCTACTTTAAGTGGAACGCCTGAAGACAAACTTGAAAGAATTATTGTTCAAAAATGGCTTGGAAATTACTTTCAATTCGAAGAGGCGTATGCGGAATTCAGGAGGACTGGCTATCCAAGAATTTGGACTGGGTCTGCTCCGAGTTCTACGGCAGGGGAGATTCCAAGACGACTTCAATACCCTTTAAGTGAGTATACATCTAATGGTGTTAAAATTGCAGAAGCTGTCAGCCGGCTTTCCAATGGAGATTCATACACGAGTAAAATTTGGTGGGATGCTAATCCAAATGTTCCGAAACATCATGCGAAACAGGGGATATATCCTCCGTTCTAATGTAATAAGGAAAAAGTTCTTGTAAGTTTTTCCCAGGATCGGATAAGCTTTTTTTTACAACCTCGATTTTATTGCTTAATAAATTTGAAAAGGGCAGCAGGGGGAATTTCATTGATTAACCTGGTCGTACTGCACAAGGGGCAAAATCGTGAGTTGAATTTTTTTGTGAGCCAGGCGGAAGTACTACTATTTAGCTTCAGTGGCAGCCAGTCCCGATCTTTTTATCGGGATCGCACTCTTGTACTTTTTATCTTTACGGAGCGAATTATAGCGTCACTAATTTATCTTGAGAAGCATAAGTATTTCTACTTTGACATATTTAAAAAAATGTAGCTCACGGTTACGATAGTTTAATTATGGAACGAAAAAGATGCCATGAAAAAATACAGTACAAGTGAGTGACACAACGATGCCGCCATAAAAAACA
>JBDSAP010000093.1:0-2623 GCA_039922055.1 Ferruginibacter sp. | reverse complement strand
GGCTTTTGATGGCGTCACGGATCAAGCCTTCGCTGCTGATGAATTCGGTGTACATAAGGTCGGCCCCTTTGTCTTTACACACGGCTCTGAAAGGTGGATCACTCACATCCTCCATCGGCGCAAGCAGCAAAGGAAATTCGGGAAGTTGTATCGGACCAATTGATGGCATTCTTTTATTTTTTAAGTTCTAAATTCTAATAGTTTCCAACAGGCGCAACCATCAAACATAAAACCATGACCTGTAAACAATTTTGGCTGTAAATTTACGCACTTATAAGCAATACTATGGCTCATTTAGCTACAAAGCGTTTTAACTACTGGAGCCAATTGGCAATAGGATCGGTCTTTTGCGGCATCGGTTTTTTTATTGCGGGGTTGTTAGCTCTTTTGTTTTTGCCTGGTCAGTTAGGCAACCACGGAACTTCTGCCACCGCTATTACAGAAAGTCTGTTGAAGCCCGAAAATACTAATTTGTTCAGGTGGCTGAATTCTATTACTGCATTCCTTTTCTTTTTTCTTCCTGCTATCTTTTATGCGCTGCTTTGCCATAAAAAGCCGTTCGTTCATCTGGGATTTAACAAAGGAATTAATATACAACAGATCCTATTAATAGTATTTATCATGATGGCTGCATTGCCTGTTGTAAGTATGTTGCAGGAGATCACCGAAATGTTGCCCTGGAAACACGCCACTATGCTGAAATTTAAGGAAGCTGAAGACCTGTATAACAGGCAGGTGGCGGTAATGGCGAGGATGAATGATTTTTCCGACTATCTTATTACGATGGTGGTGATCGCTTTTTTGCCTGCTCTTTTTGAAGAAACATTGTTCAGAGGTGGCCTGCAAAATTTATTATCACGTTGGTTTAAAATGCCCATACTGGCCATTGTTGTTACATCTGTCATTTTTAGTGCTATTCATGGATCGTACATTGGTTTTTTAAGCCGGTTTGCGCTGAGTTTTGTTTTAGGATGGATGTATTATCGTACCAGTAATATATGGCTCAATATCATTGCTCATTTTTTTAATAATGCATTTGCGGTAACGATGCTTTATGCTGCATCCCGCCCAGGGCAAAAAATTGACCCATCCAAAATAGATGAGCGTTTCCCCTTGTGGTATGGTTTAGTAGGTTTAATTATTGTGATTGGCCTTTTCGTGTTGTTTGAAAAATTAAATAAAAAGCAGATCGACCGGCCGGGGGAAGAAGTATTGATACCAGGCGGCGACTTCCTTAGTAACCCTTTTGAAAATGAGCCCCGTTTTACCAACCAACCTCCCACAACCTAAAATTGAATGGCTATAAATATTGAAACGCTGAAAACCCGTGCCTTAACGGCCCTGATATTTGTTGCGGTAATGCTCGGCGGGCTGTTGTGGAATAAATGGAGCTTTATTGCATTGTTTGTGGTTGTTCATTTTGGATGCTGGTACGAGTTTATAAAGCTGCTGAAAAAGATTGATGCAGAAAAGTATGCCGGCTATTCACTGCTTGGTTTGTTTTACATCACGTTGCCCATATTGGTAATGCTTTGCCTTCGCTTGTGCAACATTACAATAGATCAACCCGGCGCTGCCCCAGTAATTGTTCATCCCTTATTAATACCCATCGCCATCATTTTTTCTATCTGGATAAATGATACAATGGCCTACCTGGTAGGATCAGTTATTGGCAAAACTCCATTTTCAAAGATATCACCGAAAAAAACATGGGAAGGCACGGCTGGAGGTGCTTTGCTCTGTGTGATCACCATCGCCTTGCTGGGTTATTATGTGCCGGCCGCAAAAGATATTGCGGTGAGGCACTGGATAGCCATTGCTGCAATTTGCGCTATAACCGGCACCGCAGGCGACCTGCTTGAAAGCAAAATAAAACGCATGGCCAATGTAAAGGATAGTGGTGCAATCATGCCGGGGCACGGCGGCTTTTTAGACCGCTTTGATTCCTTGCTTATCGCCACATCTTTTGTGGGGCTGTATGTGTATTTATTTGTGTGATGGCAGAAATGTAATTTGAAAATTTAAATTCCCAAGAGACATTTGATGACAGCCTCAACATTTCGTAAATTCGTTGAGTGAAAAAGCAAAAAAGAATAGGGCTTGACTTTGAAATTGACAGACTTACAAATTCAATTCAAAATACGATTTCGGGAGACAGCTTTCCGACCGAAGTTAGCTTGTTAGCAAAAACTGACCTTAAACAAATAACGAAGAAAAACGATTGGTCTTTCAATTGGAAAATTGAATTTGATGATAATGCAAAGGAGGTTTACAAGCTGACAATTACTAACAATCCAAACATTATTCAAGACTTGTTAAGCCTGACTATAGAAACCGACCACGTTTTTATGAACTTAGTTGAAAGTGCACCTTTCAACATTGGTAAGAATAAACTTTACGAAGGTGTTGCTGGAAACTTAGTTGCGTATGCATGTAAGGTTTCTTTTCAAAAAGGGTTTGACGGTTTCGTTGCCTTTGACGCAAAGACAAAACTTATACAACACTACGAAAAAACTTTAGGAGCTTATCGGTTTGGCGGACAAAGAATGATTATTCCAACACAACCAGCACAAATTTTAATTGGTAAATATTTTAAAAGCTAAAACAATGGGATACATAAAAG
>JBDSAP010000092.1:0-7612 GCA_039922055.1 Ferruginibacter sp. | reverse complement strand
CGTGTTAGGCCGAATTCACCGTTTGCAAGTTTCAACCTCACTGGCGCAGGAGTGCAGGAAAAGTAAATAATAATCTTTCACCCATCTTGCAGGCGCAATACTCTACGAACTAGGGGCAGGAATGAGGGGTGGGCTTGGAGCGACGGTTTCCTGTGCCAAGCAGTTAGTCAGCCTGGCACAGGAGTGTAGGTTAAACAAATAATAATCTTAACCGTGTTAGGCCGAATTCACTGTTTGCAAGTTTCAACTCCAAAAAGAAAACAGATTGCTGGCTTTTCCATACTTAGTTTTTGTACCTGAATGGATGGGCTGTCGCTTTAGTAGTTGCTGGAGCCGAACTGATAGTGGCGACAGCGCCGAAAGGCGCCAGGGATAATAACGCTCCATTTACCCCATTGCTATGATGGGTTGCTGCAGTGCCGCTCCCGCTTAAACCCCTCACAGCCACATCAGGCCAACAATAACCCGGTTTGGGCATAAGTAAATGCAAACACAGGGCCATTCAGGTTCCATAAATATTTGTTCCTCGCTTTGAATATTTTCCGATTGGCGTAGCATCTGATCCGGTGGCAGTACCGCCCGGATAACCAGTTTATTTTGTGATATCCGCCGTGCCCGCCGGCGAACTTTTAATCACCGGTATCCGTTCATAATTTTCCATTACTAATGCGGCAGCCCCTATAAGTTCCGCATGAATTCCTAATGTTGATATTTCGATACTTGTACTTTGATGAAGCCTTGGAATACAATGTTCGTTTAATGCCTGTTGTATGGGTGCCTGCCATATTTGCCCGGCTGAAGAGCCCCGGCCACTAAGAATGATCATCTTTGGATTCAACAGATGGATCAGCACCGCTACACCTTTTCCAATATTATAGCCCGCTTTTGAAAAAAGTTCTACCGCAAACTGGTCTCCTTCCCTAACTGCTTTTATGATGGCGTCGCATGCCAGTTCGAGATCTTCAAAGAGCAGGGAACTCAATTTGGAGAGCCTGCCGGCACTTATTCCTTCCCTCGCTTTTTCTATAATTAATAACAAGGAAGTTTCAGTTTCAAGACAACCCGTTTTTCCGCAACTACATAATTTTCCGTTTAAGAAAAGCGGTATATGACTAAATTCACCTGCAAAGCCTTCCTGCCCCCTGAAAAGTTCACCGTTTAGAATCAACCCCAAACCAATTCCCCATCCGATATTAACAACCATTGCATTTTTTTCGGCACGGGCGGCGCCAAAACGAAGTTCAGCCAGTGCAACGAGGCTTGAATCATTGTCAATAATAACCGGTATCCCGATTTTTTCAGCAATATGTTTGGTGATGCTTTTGTTATGGGGTAATTGTAAAAATGTATAATTAACTCCCTTTTTTACGTCTACAAAACCCGGCACTCCAATTCCTACACCAACAAATTTTTCTTTTGAAATGCCCGATGACTCTATAACACCGGCTATTTTTTCTTCAAGCACTTGTAGAGCGTGAGCGTTGTCGGGCAGGGGCAAAACAATTTTTTCAATGGGCGAAACAAAATTGTTTTGCATATCCATGATGGCAATCTTGGTAACAAACTGGTCCATTGCTACGGACACTATATACATCATATTTTTTTGTAGGGCATAGGTGAGTGGCCTTCTGCCTCCTGTTGAGGGAGCATAACCAATCTCCACCACAAGATTTTCCTCAACCAGCTCTTCAATCAGTTTGGCAGTTAAGGGAAAACTTTTGTGCACTTTGATACATAGATCCGCACAGGATAGACCTTCTTCAAAATATAATTCTTTTAAAATTTTACTCTTGACTAATCTTTTTTTATCTGTCATTGCTATTAGAAAGGAGATGGTTAATGTTAAAATAAAGATATGAAAGATATTAAATAACGTTGGTAGCTACTGCGGCGTATGATAAGACATTCGTAGGGAATAAAAGTTAGAATCAGAGATATGACCTTTTGTGTGTGAATTGAAAGATTTATAAAATACAAATGGCGGCAGATTATACAATCATGCCGCCATTTATCTTAAGCTTCGCGGGGCCGGTAAAAAAAGCCCTACCCGTTTACTTGTAAAACATAATGCAATTGTGCCGGTACTTTTACACCGCCTGGTTCCGTAGCGCTTTTACTTCATCATGCGATTCTTTTAATAATTTTTTCTGCTCCGCAACCATGTCATGCAGAAAATGTGGAAGGTCTTCTTCTGCCAGTGCTGTGTTGTAGGCCTTCTGTGCTGCATCTTCACCTGTTTCGCAATTGGCAAGTATAGTATGCCTGTCCTTTCCGGTGAATATTGCCTTAACGTCCATCCACGCACGGTATAGTTTACCGGAGGTCATTGTGCCTTCTGCCATTTCTCCACCTAATACCTGTACCTCTTTGCCGAGGGCATTGCGTATATCCCGGCTGTCGTCGATCATCTTCTCAAAAAGTACCGTGAGATCGAGATCTTCTTCGTCCACGCTGTCCTTTGATTTTAACTCTTCAATTGCTTTTTCATAACCCGCGATACGGTCATTATTAATTAAGACCAGGTCATTCAAAGTACTAATGGTGTTCTCTGTATTTTCCATGATGTTTTTTCAGTTATAGTTTCAATTTCGTGCCAGCTTTTTTTTTAGTGGACTATAGTATGGAATAGGTTTAATAGCGGGGTGGATTTGCCACAATTGTGGATGCTTCGCCTTCTTTTTCCCAGAAAAATACTATACCAACATCATAAAAAAATAAAACCCGGAGTAAATACCCCGGGTTTACCAATTAATATTTTGCCACGTTAATCTTTCAATAATTTATGAATGCTTACCTCTCCATTTAACGTGAGCTGAAGCATATACATCCCTTTTGGAAGTTTGTCAAGAGCTGTTGTGCGCCACGAGTTTTCGCCCGCCCGGAGCGTTGATCTTGTTTCGTACACCTTACGGCCGGAAAGGTCTGTAACCGTAAGTTCCGCATTTGCACCTGTTATCATATCCAGGTATAATTTTATTTCGTGCCGGAATGGATTTGGATACACAGCAACTTCTCCACGTAGTAACTTATTCAGTGATACCTTGATAATATTGCTCGTCGTTAATTTGCCGCTTCTGTCTTGCTGTAATAGCCTGTAATACAAAGTGCGGCTACCCGTTACCGTAAAAGCCATCGCATCGTTCGTTTTGTAGGATGGTTTTTGACCACTATTATTTACCGCCTGCACAAAACCTGCACGGGTAAAATTGCGGCCATCGGTAGACCGTTCTATGATGAAGCCTGCATTATTAATTTCCGTTGTGGTTTCCCAAGTTAACTCAACATCTCCCTTTGTTTCTTTACCGGCAAAATAAAGCAAGTGCACAGGTAGCGGTCCTGAAGTAAACCTTGGCTCAATCATAAAGCGATAAGGCGTAGATGGTGGAATTGCGAAATCACTCCATCCAAGAGTAGCAAATGCCACTCCCCGCCGGAAGTAAAAAGTACTGTCACGCAGAGGGTTTTCTACCTGGTATGCAAAACCAATATCGGCATTGGTTGTTTGTCTTACACCAATATAAAATATCCCGCCTACAGGTATTGCCGGTATCGTAAGATTGAAAATTCCACTAATGGTATTTTGATTGGCCGACACCCATAAAGGCACTCTTTTAGGTCCCAGCGCACTTCCTGAATCTGCATAGATCACTACCTGGAATGGCGCAGGTCCGCTGAAGGCTGTATTGGTGAAATCTATATTGACCTCACTTAAAGTATTTGCTACCTGCGACACAAATTTTACAATTATCTCTCCTGGCGCCGCACCGCCAATGTTACCGCGCTGTGGTAAACGCTGATCAGTATAGCTCAGTGCATTCAATGTATTTTCCCGTACCCAGTCAACATTATTATTATTGACATCATCGTCAGCAGGTACAGAAGCCTTTATGGTATCAATGCCAAGAGCGGATGGTGTAAATGGAGGAAAGTACACAATGGTCTCACTTAATTTAGGCAGGTTGATTAGTACGCTATCTGAAAAACCCGAAAGTGTAGATCTTAACTTAACATACATGCCTGTAATATTCTGCACACCTTCGTTGCTGACAACTGCTCTTATCGTGTCATTGGTGCCGGCCAGTATTTTACCGTAAGTATATACCAGGTTAACTGACGCATCATTCGCTTTGAAGGTAGCACTTTCATAAGCTCCCCTGTATGGATTCAAAGCATTTCTTGTAACCCCATAAATATCCTGCGTTACCCCGCCGGCTGGCACGCCTATTAGCAATCTTGCCTTATTGGTCGCAAGCAGGTCTGGTGAAATCGTATTAATAAAGCTAACGTTGCCTGCGGTAGAATTTTGATCACTGGGAAATGCCGCCGCTTTGAACCCGGCTTCATCGGTCTGAAAGAAACTTCCCCAGGCACTTACCGCGCCAGGACCGCCCCAGGTAGTATTGTAATCTGAATTTATAGTGCCGGACGTTGGCTGTTCATTCCAGTACCCGATATGTTGATTGGTGGTACCGGTTCTGGTGTTGATGCAGAGATTGTTTAAAAAGGTAAAGGAAGTGGCCGCGGAGGTATTTGTTTTAGCAACTGCAACCGTACCGGGATTGCCCGAAGTGGCAGTACCAGCCCCGCCTATACGAAAAGTATTAAACAAAACTGTAAGAACTAAGGGATTGGCGCTTCCCTGAAAATGCAAACCCCGGATTGCTAAAGCTGCAGTATTATTAGCAAACAAACCAACATAATTGTTGGTGAGTTTTAATTGTGGAACAACCGTAGGCGCCGCCAGGGATGGCGTAACAAGTATTCCTATTATTTGTGCAAGGCTTAGAGATCCTATGTTTAAAATAGTGTTGCCATTAACCAGGTAATTAGCGCCACTCACATCTAGTGAAATTGTTATGCCATTTACATTCCAGCCGCTTATGCTTGTATTGTGAGAAATATTATTGGATTGAATAGCGAGATTCATTACGCCACTTACAGCTATACTGTTTGCCTGCGCATTCGTAATGGTATTGTTGGTTACAAAAATGTTATCCATAAAATTCGCTGCTGTTCCTAAAATATCCACTCCTGTTACGCCTCCGGTGATATTGCAATGATCAATAGTAACGTTATTGTTGCCGGTTGTAGATACTGATGTAGAAAGACTGATGTTAGCAGTATTAGATCCTGCAGTTGTAGTTAAGCTTTGCGAGTTTGTATACTGAACAATGAGATTCGAAACGCCATTTATCACTCTTAATACAATCGAATTAACATTTGCATTCGGACTAGCATGTTGTAATGTGAGCAGCTTTGATGTGCCCGTTCCAAGGGGCCGGCCATCAATTGTTACATTGTCTGCGCCATTTAAATCAACCGCAATGGCGCCGCTTAAATTCAGTTTAATAGTTTTATTTACAGTGGCGGTATCGGCAGGCCTTATCACAATAGAAGTGTAAGAGGCTCCCGTGGTAACACCACTTGAGTCAAGACGTGCAGAGGCGGTTTCCGTAGTACTTTGATTAACCCTGATATCAATGGCTCCTTTGTGAGTTCCATTATTGATGGCATCGAAAGTGTTTTTAAGAGTTGTGTAACTACCGGTAAGCGTTCCGGCTGTCGCGGTAACGGTGATCTGTGCATCTGTTTTTAGCGCACCCAAAAAAAGAAGAAGGAGAATTAATTTGATGTAACAATTTCTCATAATATTGGTTTAGGTAATAAAAATAGTTTTTTTTAGTCAGGCGGCATAAAATTTATGTCTAATATTCATCGGCTGGTTTTCAATACGTCACAAAAGTTGTTTGATTAAGAATCATAGCCATAACCCTGGTATTGCCGGATTTTTATTATCACAGTAATGCATAGCCGCATCTTTTCCGTTACCAGTAATACTTATTTTATAAAGTGCCTATGGTTATTTATGTTGGTTCAGCGGATCGGCATTTCGCAAAAATATTCACTAAGCGGTTGTGCAGAATTACCTGCCTTATGTTATTATAAAACTTACCTGGATGCGATTTATATAAACTGATCCATTATTTAACCGGCGTGCAAATTGTATTTTTTTTTAAACGGTTAGTATGCCGGCAGGCAAGAGTTCCTGATCACTTTCCTTCTAAAATGCGATGATGACCTAAACAGACATCATTCTCTTTCGACCTTTATTCCTTCGTGAAATTTATTATTTGCATCCTCAGAATCTGCATCGCCGAAGTCATGGGGATACACTTTAAAACTGGCAGGGTTTACATCTTTCACCAGCTTTGTTTTATAAAACACCTGCTTGCTATCACTGCCGTAATTTTCTCCTAAAACCTTAAAGGAACTAACATTGGCGCCAGGTACTTTTTTATCATTCATATATACAGCAGTGTTATCGCTTGCATAAACAACATCATGACCGTATAATTCATTTTCTTTGTAAACTTCAAATGTTGCAGGGCTTACACCATCTAATTTCTTCGATTCAAAACACACTGAATTCTTGTCTTTTGAATACCCTGATTGCAGCATTTCAAATGTTGCTCCGTCAGCGCCCTTAATTGTAAACCCAAGAAAAAATACTTTGTCCTTGTCCTTCGAATAACGATAGTCTAAAATGTTGAATGATCCCTTGTCGCAGGGCAGGATCGCAATTTGATATTCATTTTCACCTGTGTAAGCGTAGTAATAAATATGGCTGGTGTCTTTTGCATAATTGCCATCGATCAGCTCAAAACTTTTACCATTGCTGTGTGCAACCGGCCGGCGATCCAAATATGCCTGCACATCGTCTTTTGCAAAATGTATATCGATGCTTTTGAATGTTGCAATATCTTTTACCGGAAAAGCCATGCCTTCAAAAAATGCATGCGCATTGTCCTTAGCATAGCCGTGATCTAAACTTACAAATGATGCAGGCACGGCATTTTTAACTTCATTGATAACTTGCCGTTTCGTCAAATAATAGTTCTGCCCTTCCCGGTATTCATCACAGTAGTACACTTTATTTTTATCACGGGCATAGTGCTCATCGATGGCCTCAAATGTAGCCACATCAGCATAATCAAAAGATCTGTCTTTGTAATAAGCGGTCGTAGAATCTTTTGCAAATGCTTCGTTGAGCACAATGAAATTTTTATCGGTTATTTCTTTGCCGTTGAAAGTGATCTTGCCATCCTTTTGCCGATAACCGGAGCTGCATCTGAACAAGGAAATAATACCCGTAAGGATCAACACTGTTTTAATACACCATTTTATTAGTTTGAACATAGATACGCTGTTGTTTAGTATGCGGGCAAATTTTTATGCCCTAATCAGAAATTTGTTTTGATATTAATGGAAGGTACTACCGGATCATTAAGGCAATAGAACCATTAGTTAAACGGCAGCGTTCCTGATGTAAGCGGACGGCCACTTATAAATTCGTGACCGTTCTATCCTGCTCAGATGAATATACAGAGAGTGTGATTCACATTTCTTCAGAGCCAGTTTGCCCATAATTGCTCCACCATTCACATAAAATATTTTCCACTCCTAATAAATTAGTTTGTCTACTAATGCATTAGTAGTACATTGCACTAAATCATTTAAGATGGTAAAATTAGCTAAACGGGAAGAGCAGATCATGCAGGTGTTCTGGGATTTAAATAAAGCCTTTATCAGGGATATCATACCTCAGCTACAA
>JBDSAP010000091.1:0-3226 GCA_039922055.1 Ferruginibacter sp. | reverse complement strand
GATTGGACAAGTGAACTTGATGGCGCCGATCTGCTCATAAATCTTGCAGGCAAATCTGTAAACTGCCGCTACAATAAAAAAAACAAACAAGAAATATTTGATAGCAGGACGAATGCCACAAAAATTCTCGGGCAGGCGGTTCGTGCAAGTACACATCCACCGAAGGTGTGGATCAATGCTGCATCTGCCACTATTTATCCGCATGCAACTGATACGCCGAGAGATGAAAGCTTTACTGATTTTCACAACGATTTTTCTGTACAGGTTTGCCAGCTTTGGGAAAATACTTTTTTTGAACAACGCACTCCCTTTACACGAAAGATTGCGCTTCGCATGGCAATTACAATAGGCGCCGGTGGAGTAATGACCCCTTATTTCAACCTGCTCAAATTTGGGTTAGGCGGACAGCAGGGCGATGGAAATCAAATGTACAGTTGGGTACACATACTGGATACATGCAGGATGATTGAATGGGTAACAGAGCATGAAGAACTCGAAGGCACCTGCAATTGTTGCAGCCCTTATCCAGTTACAAATAAAATTTTCATGCAAACCTTACGCAAGAAAACCGGACATGTTTTTGGGCTACCAGCCTATTCGTGGATGCTGAAGATTGGCGCTGCACTTATCGGTACTGAAACGGAATTAATCTTAAAAAGCAGGTGGGTATTGCCAACAAAGATACAGGCGGCAGGTTTTAATTTCAGGTATGGCATACTTAACAATGCCATAGAGGAGATCATACACAAAACACCTGCATCGCGATATCATTTATTTGGAAGAAAAGCTCCAAAGATACAGGTGTGCAATACAGCAATGTCGCTGTGAAACAAATGGCGACAACAAACTATTGCCTAAATTAAAAATATTGAATGCACAATCAATATCGTTTAGCTAAGAGATCATTGCTTCTTGGAGCAATTGGTGGATATCGCGAAATCAAATAATATCGAACACGTTCCATAGGAAGGTCGGTGGAATGCCGGGTTTTAACACCATGCGTTCATACAGAATACCTTAATGTAAACGTATTTGCTACCCATCAAAATGTTCTTCCGAAACATAACAATTCACCTTTCACCAGTCACTTTAAATTACTGCATAATATTTGTAAGGTACATTGAGCAACCCCGGGTCAATTTGACTATTTACTTAATACGACACTTCTAAATTGATGGCGATGACAAACAAAATGCTCCCCTTACTGACTATTGTGATTTTGAGTGCCTGTAATAACCCTTCTCAAAATACTCCCGAACAAACGAATGTGAAAGACTCTACCATAACCGCCTGCTATAGCTCCATCAATGACAAAGACAGCATCAAGCTGAACATTACCATAAAAGACAACGCTGTAACAGGTGACCTGTATTACAACCTTCTTGAAAAAGATAAAAATACCGGCACTATCGACGGCAAAATGATTGGTGACACGCTCATTGCTGATTATATTTTTATGTCGGAAGGAATGCAATCTGTTAGAGAAGTAGCGTTTCTTAAAAAAGGAAATAGCCTGGTTGAGGGCTTTGGAGGCGTGGAAGATATCAATGGAAAAACAGTATTTAAAAATCGGTCTGCACTTGTATTTAATAACGCTAACCTGCTACATAAAGTTGATTGCAGTAAATAAATCAATTGCCTTTTTTGGGCAATCATAGGAATGTATCCGCATAAAAAAAGCCGCTTATTACAGCGGCCTTTTTATTTCAATTTATGAAGATGTGTTAGCTACATCCCATGCTGTTACCGCAGTTCAGGCATTTGTAACAGGTGCCACTACGCATTGTAATGTGCCCACATGTATTACAGGACGGCGCATCGCTTTGCATACTTTTAGCTGCTGCATTTACTGCGTCTAATCCTGAGAATTGCTCCGCCGCACTTAAATTATTTTTCACAGCTTTTGATGATTGCACATTGCCAGCAGGCGATGAACTGCCAATCACTCTTACTTCGCTCAACTCATGTACCCTGTTACCGATAGTTGGCGTGGATATATCCCAATCATCTTTACCTAAATTTTCCACTTCGGGCTTGTCTAATACATGAACTAAGTCATTTCTTCCCAGGTATTCGTAAGCCATTGAGCGGAAGATAAAGTCGATGATGGACGTAGTGCTCTTAATATTCGGATGCTCTACCATTCCTGCCGGTTCGAAACGGGTAAATACAAATTTTTCAACAAACTCTTCCAATGGCACACCGTATTGTAAGCCGATAGAAATTGCAATTGCAAAGCAGTTAAGCATACTGCGTACAGTAGCTCCTTCCTTGGCCATATCAATGAATATTTCACCAACAGTACCATCACCGTATTCGCCTGTGCGAAGGAACAGGGCCTGCCCGTTGATCTTTGCCTTTTGTGTAAAGCCCCTGCGTTTGGCAGGTAATTTTTTACGCTCTACAATTTTTGCCAGCCGTCCTTTCAATATGGTATCAGGACTGTTTTGCATGCGTTTGCTCACCTCGTCCAGTAACTCATCAACAGTCAGTTTGCTCATATCCACAATAGAAGATTCGTTAGCCGAGGAAGCCTGCTCTTCAGCATTTGCTGTTTCACTAACGTCCGCATCCTTTTTCTTTTTATCTGATTTATTGCTCAGCGGCTGCGATAATTTTGAGCCATCTCTGTACAAGGCATTTGCTTTCAATCCAAGTTCCCAGCTCATGCGGTAACAGTCAGCTATTTCTTCTACGGTTGCCTCATTGGGGAGATTGATGGTTTTGCTGATAGCGCCGCTAAGGAAAGGTTGGGCTGCACCCATCATACGGATATGGCCATGCGCATGAATATAGCGCTCGCCTTTCTGACCGCATTTATTAGCGCAATCAAATACGGGTAAATGTTCATCTTTCAAATAAGGAGCGCCTTCCACGGTCATGGTGCCGCATATATATACATTGGCAATTTCAATTTGCTCGTCTGTGAATCCAAGCGCTTCCAGCAAGCTCCAGCTAAAATCATGATACTGTTCGGCTGTAAATCCTAAACGCTGTAAAGTAGCTTCGCCAAATGTGTACACATTAAATACAAAACCCATTTCGAAAGCGCTGCCTAATGAGGCTTCCACTCTTTCCAGTTCTTCTTTGGTAAATCCTTTGTCCAATAAAGAATTTGTATTAATAAACGGTGAGCCTTCCAGCGTAGCATGTCCTTTTGCATAGTTCACAATTTCACTGATCTCCTGCTCGCTGTATTTTAAATTGCGTAAAGCGGCGGGTACGC
>JBDSAP010000090.1:0-2624 GCA_039922055.1 Ferruginibacter sp. | reverse complement strand
AGGTTATCCACCCCCGGGTAATCTAAAGGGACCATATCTACATTCATTACTCTATGTCCCTGGTCGAGAAGGTAAGCCACCACGTGCTTTCCTGCTTTGCCTGATCCCCCCGTAAAAAAGATTCGCTCCTGTTTTGTGCGGTTCCCTCTAAAAACTAAAAAATACCCCTCAAAACCATTGATTTTACTGGATTTTCACTTTATTTTTGGGTGCCCCGATGGGTAAAAAGGGCCTTTGAAATTATGTTTGTCCGATGTTCATTCGCAGAAAAGTCAATGCCTCAGGGAGTACGAGTATCCAAATTGTTGAGAAAGTAAACAGAAAAAATAGAATTGTAAAAGTTATAGGCAGCTCAAAGATGACTGAGGAAATTGATGAGCTTTACCTAACCGGGATTGCGGAGATTAAGTTGCTGCAACAGGCTGCTGAATTACCTTTTTATCAAAACCTGGAACAGCAGTTTGTGCAGGATTTTACAAGCAGTATTCAGCATTTGCATTTAGTTGGCCCGGAGTTGTTGTTAGGGAAAATATTTGATGATATTGGTTTTAACACAATAACTGATGACCTGTTCAGGCACCTGGTTATTACCCGTTTAGTGTATCCTGTCAGCAAATTAAAAACGGTTGATTATTTAGCGAGGTACAAAGGCATACAATTGAGTGTTTACAGTATTTACAGGTACCTGGACAAGCTGCAAAAGCAGCAGATAGAACAAGTAAAAAGCATCAGTTTGAAACATACCCTTCAATTGTTGGGCAATGTAATGAACATTGTTTTTTATGACGTAACCACGTTGTATTTTGAAGCTAAAGAGGAAGATGATTTTAAGCGAATGGGCTTTAGTAAAGATGGTAAACATCAGCAACCGCAGATAGTGTTAGGATTATTAGTAAGCCAGGATGGTTATCCATTGGATTATGATGTGTTTGAAGGCGATAAATATGAAGGCGATACGCTAATACCCATTATAGAACATTTTGCTACTAAACATAAACCTGAGCAGTTAATAGTGGTAGCAGATGCCGGATTGCTATCTCAAAAAAATATTACCGCACTTACCGAAAAGCAGTATCAATACATTTTGGGAGCAAGAATTAAAAATGAAAGCAAGGTCATTACCAGTCAAATTTTATCGTTGCAATTAAAAGATGAACAGAGTGTAATGTTAGCAAGGAATGATGGCTCAAAGTTGATAGTAAGCTACAAAAAGGCAAGAGCCATTAATGATTTTAAAAACAGGAAACGAGGTCTGGAAAAACTAGAAAAAAAGATAAGATCGGGTAAACTCACTAAGCAACACATCAACAACAAAGGGTACAACAAATACTTAGAAATAAAGGGCGAAGCCACTATCAGTATTAATAAGGAAAAATACGACGAAGATAAAAAATGGGATGGCCTGAAGGGGTATAGAACTAATACATGCCTAACTAAAGAGGAAGTGATCAGTCAATATCATCAACTATGGACAATTGAAAAAGCCTTCAGGATATCAAAGCACGATCTGCAAATACGGCCCATTTATCACCAGCTAAAAAAGAGAATAGAAGCCCACATCTGTATCGCTTTTGCAGCTTGTAAAATTTACAAAGAATTAGAAAGACAGCTCAAAGAAAAGAAAACAGGACAATCACCAGAACAAGTACTGGATATACTAAAAACCATTTTGAAAGTCGAATTCAAAACCCCA
This sequence comes from Ferruginibacter sp., assembly GCA_039922055.1. Lineage (GTDB taxonomy): Bacteria > Bacteroidota > Bacteroidia > Chitinophagales > Chitinophagaceae > Ferruginibacter. The sequence continues at coordinate 931 of JBDSAP010000090.1, read as the reverse complement.
TACTCCAATAAAATCTATCAACAACTGATCCTAAATACCGATGAACAAAAAGCCCTGGCAACCCATTTTAACCTCAAACTGTAACTTGGGTCACCCCATCGCACAAAACAGGAAAATAGTGCTTCATGTTCCTCCAGTTCACGGGTAATTGGCACGCCCGGAAAAAATTGTTCAGCCAATTCTTTGCTGGGGATAATCGCACCGTTGTGATCATTTCCTGCATTGAAGACCTGGTAACCAAGCCCATCTTTTTGCAAACATAGATCCACAATCTGTCCCAGGTCACGGGCATCAATATAGCAGAACGCATTCCTGCGACGCACTTCAGGGTTTTTGAAATAATGCGGAAACAGTTCGGCGTATTCGTGAGGCTCAATCACATTTCCTATTCGAAGCGCATAAATATCAAAGCCAGATCGTCGCTGAAAGCTGCGAGCCGTTTTCTCATTCACAACCTTCGATAATCCATAGCTATCCATGGGATCAACATCGTAGTCCTCCTCCAAAGGGAGCGCTTTAGGATTCGTTTTGCCGTCTGAAAAACAGATGCCGTAGGTGGTCTCTGACGAAGCAATAATAATTTTTTTAATTCCAAGCTTAACAGCCGCTTCAATCACATTGTATGTGCCTATGGTGTTGACCCGAAAAGTTTCATTGTCAGGTTTGATCAGGATCCTGGGCACAGCGGCAAAATGTACAATAGCATCAAATTGTGGTACGCCATTACCTGGTTCCAACTCATCTAACCCGGCATACGAACTCATGGCATTAAACATTTGTCCGGAATCCGTAATATCGGCTACCAGGTTATCCACCCCCGGGTAATCTAAAGGGACCATATCTACATTCATTACTCTATGTCCCTGGTCGAGAAGGTAAGCCACCACGTGCTTTCCTGCTTTGCCTGATCCCCCCGTAAAAAAGATTCGCT
>JBDSAP010000089.1:0-4017 GCA_039922055.1 Ferruginibacter sp. | reverse complement strand
CAACAGCGACAGGTATTGTTACTCATTTATATAAATACATTTTGCAGGGAGTCAATAAATTACAGGGCTTTAAATTTACCGGCACCACTTTGTCGCAGGGACGCACTGCCCAGAACAGTTCTCAAAGCCCTTATCTTCAGCCTACTGTTGCAAAAGCACATTTCACTTCTATCTTAACGGCCGGAGATGTAGTGGGCAATTATAAAATGGCTGGTATTCCTGATGGGCTCGGAGCGTTTGATAATGGTAATGGTACATTCACTGTTTTAATGAACCATGAACTTGGTAATACAGTAGGAGCCGTTCGTGCACATGGATCCAAAGGTGCATTTATTTCTAAATGGGTTATCAATAAATCCGACCTGACGGTAATGAGTGGCGCTGATCTAATTCAAAAAGTAAATATCTGGGATCCGCTGATTTCAGCATACGCAACATACAGCGCCGCTAACCCCGCTCCCGTTTCAACCTTTTCACGTTTTTGTTCAGCAGACCTTCCGGAAGCAACTGCATTTTATAATCCATCATCTGGCTTAGGAACAAAAGAACGCATATTCTTAAATGGTGAGGAAGCGGGTGTTGAAGGACGGGCTTTTGCACATATCGTTACAGGACCGAATGCCGGCACCAGTTATGAGCTGCCGGCCTTAGGCAAATTTTCCTGGGAAAACTCAGTAGCTAATCCAGCAGGTGGCAATAAAACAATTGTTGCTGGGATGGATGATGCCACACCCGGGCAGGTTTATTTTTATGTTGGAAACAAAAAAAATACCGGAACCGAAATTGAAAAAGCAGGCCTGACTAATGGTAAATTATATGGAGTAAGAGTGGGAGATTATCCATTTGAAACCAGCCTTAATATACCTGCTCCGGGATGGCCATTTCGTTTAGCTGACCTGGGTGATGCAACCAATGAAACAGGAGCATCATTACAAATAAAATCAGTGAACGCTCGTGTTACGCAGTTCCTGCGGCCAGAAGATGGCGCATGGGATCCTTCACATCCGCAAGATTTTTATTTTAATACGACAAACGGTTTTGGCAGTCCGAGCCGCCTTTGGAAATTGCATTTTAGTAATTTAAATAATCTTGCACAAGGCGGTACTATCACTGCGGTGCTTGATGGAACAGAAGGCCAGCAAATGCTGGATAATATGGCCATTGATAACACGGGTCATATTATGTTACAGGAAGATGTGGGTGGCAATACGCACATTGGTAAGATCTGGCAATACACCATTGCAACGGATCAACTGAAACAGGTTGCTCAACATGACTCAACACGCTTCTTTACAGGCGGGGCCAAATTTCTTACGATCGATGAAGAATCTTCAGGGATCATTGATGTAGAAAAAATATTAGGCCCGGGAATGTTTCTTACTGTTGACCAGGCCCATTATCCTATAGCCGGTGAGGTGGTAGAAGGTGGCCAGTTACTCGCTTTTTATAATCCGGATACAGATAAAAATCCTGACAACGGAAACGTGCTCGTTTGCCATGATGGACGAACGCTGCTACTTAACGAAAAAGAGGCGCTTACACATTTATCGCATGGAGATTATTTGGGAGCTTGTAATGTAACAATCAGTCATCGTGCAATTGAAATAACGAAGGATGAAAGAGCAATATTATACCCCAATCCTTCTAGTAGCAAAGCCACCATTTCTTTTAAATTGAAGCAGGACGAGGATATAACTGTAAATGTTTTTGACCTGCAAGGAAAAAAAGTGATGACTGTATCGCAGCCTAAAAGGAAAGTGGGAAATCAGCTCATAGCTTTGAACACTGCGGATCTTTCAAATGGTATGTACATGGTACAGGTAGTGGCCGGCACAGAAACAATCAACATGAAAATGGTAGTTACTCATTGATCTTAGTAGTATCAGAAATAATTAGCGAACCAAGCCCTATATAACCCTGATTGTTTATACAAAGGAGCCAGCTCAGAAAGTTCCCTTCTTCTTCGAAGTTAAATCCGGGTGTCCCCAACACCACAATTTCCGAATAGCTACTCCGTGAGGAGTAGCTATTTTTTTTGATATACCGTTGTACAAAATTGTTTGCAGTTTGTAAGCCAAGCATTGCGTTACAAAGGCTATACACGCCAAACACTAAGCTTTGTTAACTCTCCATTCCCCAGGCGCAGTAAGGTTTTATTCTTGCTCTCAACCTCATTCCTTGCCAGGGGGAGGAACTTCTTAAAGGTTCGTAAATTAATAGTTTGATAATCTCCTCATAACATTCTCTTTACATGGCAGGGATAATTTTGATAAACGCTTTACTATGTTATCCGAAACTCAAGATCACCCGCTACAAAAACTTGCATCATCTTCCTTCCGCACACAGCGGCTGCGCTTCCATTTCTTTAGTATAAAAAAGTATTGGAGCCACTTTTGTGCAGATTTAATTTCAAAACTTTTCCTATTGTTTTTTGCGGATTATTATCCCTCTTTAAAACATTAAGGTAACTGCATGAAAGTAAAAAAACGTCCCCTGGATATCCTGGTGATCTCCGATATTCATCTTGGTACTTATGGTTGCCATGCTAAAGAATTACTGCACTATTTAAAGAGCATCAAGCCAAAGATCGTTGTGTTAAATGGCGACATCATTGATATATGGCAATTTAGCAAAAGCTACTGGCCAAAGAGCCACATGAAAGTTGTAAAACATTTATTCAGTTGGACAGCGAAAGGTATTAAGACATATTATGTGACGGGTAACCATGATGAAATGTTGCGCAAGTTTGAGGGATTAAAAATGGGTTCATTGCGTATTGTAAATAAGGTTGTTCTTGACCTGCCCGATAACAAGAAAGCATGGATATTTCATGGAGATGTTTTTGATGTAACGATGCAGCATTCCAAATGGCTCGCAAAGCTGGGAGCTGTTGGTTATGATACACTGATCCTGATCAACCGTTGCTGTAATTTTCTCTCCGAAAAAGTTTTTAAAAAAGGTAAACTATCCTTATCTAAAAAAATAAAGAATAGTGTAAAATCGGCTGTATCCTTCATCAATAATTTTGAACAAACAAGTGCCGACATTGGCATCAGCAATCATTTTGATTATGTAATCTGTGGCCATATCCATCACCCGGAAATGCGGCTGATCACCAATGAGGAAGGCAGTATCACTTATCTTAATTCAGGTGATTGGGTGGAGAATTTATCAGCGCTGGAATATGCAAATGGCGAATGGAAGATCTTTCGGTTCAATGCGCTCGATCACGCCCAAATGCATTTGGAGAAAGAAGAAGAGGAAGAAGAATTAAACAATAACCAGCTGTTTGAAAATATGTTGCAGGAGTTTAATCTTATGAAACCATGAAAATTCTATACGCCATCCAGGGAACGGGTAACGGACATGTAAGCCGGGCAAGGGATATCATTCCTGTATTGCAAAAAGATCACACGGTAGATATATTAATCAGCGGTTCACAAGCGGATGTAGGGTTACCTTATCCCATTAAATATACCTGTAAAGGATTAGGTTTTATTTTCGGTAAAAGCGGCGGTGTAGATATATTGGAAACATTTAAGAAAAACAGTTTAAAAAAATTCTTTGCTGAAATTAATGCATTGCCGGTAGAGGATTATGATTTGGTCATCAACGATTTTGAACCTGTATCGGCATGGGCATGCTTCCAGAAAAATTTGCCATGCATTGCGTTAAGTCACCAGGCAGCAGTTTTAAATAAGCAGGTGCCGCAGCCAAAAAAAGTTGACCTGATGGGAAAGGCGATCCTGAAAAAATATGCCCCTTCAACTGATCAATACGGCTTCCATTTCAAAGCATACGACACCAATATTTTTACACCTGTTATTCGCCAGGAGGTAAGAGATCAGGTTGTAAAAAACAAAGGTCACTACACTGTTTACCTGCCAGCATACGATGATAAAAGAATTTTAAAAGTTTTACGAAAATGTAAGGACAACCAATGGCAGGTTTTTTCCAAGCACAACAAAAAGCCATACAAGGAAAAGAATATTTTTATTGAGCCCATCAGTAATGAAG
>JBDSAP010000088.1:0-10276 GCA_039922055.1 Ferruginibacter sp. | reverse complement strand
ATATTTTGATAAGGTTTACAGCACAGAATTTTCGGCAAAATTTAACATACCTAACATAAAAAGGTGCCTGTGAGCAAAAATTCTTAAAATTTATTGAGCTGCTTTTGAAGATGGAATATAGTTTTTTAATTCATCCGAAGCTATTAAACATAACTCATTAAAAAACCTAGACTTTCATTGCGAATTCAATTGTTTACTTCCTCAATTTTACCACTATATTTTTTTGCAAAACAATATTGAAGTGGCTTTATTTACGCAAACGTTCCCGATAACGTTGACAGCTAAAGCGGCTTAGCCTTTGCCGGTCCGGCTCAGTCTTTTTATAATTCGCAAATAAAAAAAATGCACTGGGATTTGCAAACTGCTTTTCTGCCATCCGATAGTTATAATTTTTAATTGTCCGAAGTGAAAGAGATTCGCTTTTATGTATTATTTTGTATGCTATAATTCCGAAGCAATTTTTTTTATTTTATCAAACTACTGACAATGAAAAAACATCTCCTTATTTCATTTACCGTTTTAACTGCAATGACTGTCTTTTTCGATGCTAACGCACAAAATGTGGGGATCGGTACCAATACTCCCAATGCAAGCGCTATCCTTGATATCCAATCTGCCAACAAAGGCTTATTGGTACCACAGGTAAGTCTTACAGGTGTAGCGGATCTGATCACGGTTTCACAACCTGCCACCGGCCTGTTGGTGTATAACATAAATGCTGCTCTTGCAGGTGGTACCGGGTTTTATTACAATAGTGGTACGCCGGTAGCGCCCAACTGGATCAAATTACAATCTGGTGCTGGTGGTGGAGGCAGCGGTTGGGGATTGTCTGGAAATGCGGGTACGGACACAGCTACCAATTTTTTAGGAACGCTCGACAGTATTCCTTTACGCCTGAGAGTAAATAATAAATGGGCCGGCCAATTGGGGATGACCAATGTTTTGTTAGGCAGGAATTCAGGGAGTATCATCGAAGAGACTGCTACCTCCGGAGGGTATAACGTGGGTATTGGTAACAGTGCTTTAAGATCGAATATCGCCGGTTACAGTAATGTAGCGATTGGCTCAGCAGCCATGTTCAGTAATTTCAGTGACAATAGCTCAGTGGCTATAGGAGATACTGCCATGCTATTTAATGACGATCCATTTCAAGTAGGAAATATTAATACAGCCATCGGAAGTCATTCAATGTTATTTAGCGGTTTTGCAGGTAATGGAGATGGTTTTTATAATACGGCAGTAGGCGGCTATTCTTTATTTAGTAACGATATCGGTAACGGAAACACTGCCATCGGAACCTTTGCCGATGTAAGTGACACAGGCTGGAATAACTCGACCGTTATTGGATTTGGGGCCGTTGTTGATGATAGTAATAAGGTCCAGATTGGTAATCAGAACGTAACTTCTATTGGGGGCCAGGTGGGCTGGACAACCTTCAGCGATGGCAGGTATAAAAAAGATATCAGGCAGGACGTGAAAGGCTTAGATTTTATTATGCAGTTACGCCCATTAACTTATTACCTCGATATGCAAAAACTGAGTGATGAAAAGATGGCCCGCTTTTCAAAATTGAGCACAGGATATTCTTTAAAAAATGGGGAAAGTAACGTGAGCGGAAGAAGCGTTAGCAGAGGAAACCCACTTGCGAGGTACAATGCTATAGTTAAACCCGATACCAGGCGATATACCGGCTTTATAGCACAGGAAGTGGAGGCAGCGGCAAAAAATGTCGGCTACGATTTTAGCGGCGTAGACAAACCCAGCAATGGCAAAGGCAAGTACGGAATTCGTTATGCGGACTTTGTGGTACCATTAATAAAAGCGATGCAGGAGCAGCAAACGATCATTGATTCGCAAAACCAAAAGATCGATGCGCTTGAACAAAGGTTAGCGAAATTGGAACTGAACAGGTAAGGAAATATTATTCCAAAATAAAAAGGCTGCTTTTTAAGGCAGCTTTTTTATTTACATTTTTCAGTGAGTCACCCATTGGACGACTCACAGGAAAGGTTTTATAATTCTCTTTTCTTCATTAATTCAACGGCGTGGTTGGCAGCCCTTGCGGTAAGCGCCATATAAGTGAGAGAAGGATTTTGTGAAGAGGTGGATGTCATACAAGAACCATCGGTTACAAATACATTGTTGCATTCATGCAATTGGTTCCACTCATTTAATAAAGAGGTTTTTGTATCCTTACCCATACGAACACCACCCATTTCGTGGATATCCAGGCCCGGCGCTTGTTTGCTGTCGGAGGTTTTAATATCCGTAAAGCCGGCCTTCGTGTACATTTCTGTGAATTGTTCGAAAAAGTCTTTGAGCATTTTTTCATCGTTATCATCATAATCGATGGATATCTTCAATTGAGGAATACCCCATTCGTCCTTTTTATCTTTATCCAGCGTCACAAAATTTGTTTCCTTCGGAATTGTTTCACCCATGAATTGTGAACTTATGCGCCATGGCCCGGGTTTAGGTGTCGCCATCAGGTTGTTCTTAAGGGTTTCTCCAAATCCATTCCGTTCATTAAAGTTGTAACGGCCTGCATTGAGTGTAGCAGAATAACCTCTGAGGAAATCAGTTTCCTGCTTGCGTACATTTCTAAACCGTGGAATATATGCTCCGCTTGCACGTCCATTTTCTGTAGTAGAGTCCTGCATGCCTTCATACTTTGCAGATATCCTTCCGCGGTAATTATGGAATGCCGCATATTTTCCCAGCAATCCATTATCATTTCCAAGACCATTCGGGAAACGTTTGGAAGTTGAATTTAATAAGATAAGATTGGAGTTGAGATTTCCTGCATTTACAAATATCACCGGGGCAAAAAATTCAGTTGCTTGTTTTGTGTTCGCATCAATTACCCTTACGCCGGTTGCCTTTCCTTTTACATCATCGTAAATAATTGAGTGAACAACAGAGTGTGGCCGCAGTGTAAGATTGCCCGTTTTTTCTGCCCAGGGAATTGTAGTGGAGTTCGCATTGAAATAACCACCAAACGGACAACCACGCTGGCAAAGATTTCTTGCCTGGCATTGTCCACGGCCCTGTTCAATATGGATGGGCTCAGGTTTTGTAAGGTGAGCACAACGTGCATAGATCACATGACGATCTGTATAATTTTTCGAAACAAAATCTTTAAAATGATTTTCCACGCAAGTGAGTTCCCATGGTGGCAAAAACTCGCCATCCGGTAATTCAGCAAGCCCATCTTTATTGCCGCTGATGCCTGCGAATTTTTCTACATAGCTATACCATGGCGCAAGATCTTTATAACGAATGGGCCAATCTACAGCAAAGCCATCTCTTGCCGGTCCTTCAAAATCAAAATCGCTCCAGCGTTGGGTTTGACGTGCCCACATAATGCTCTTGCCACCTACCTGGTAACCACGTATCCAGTCGAACGGTTTCTCCTGTACATAGGGATGCTCATTATCTTTTACAAAAAAATGCATGGCGTCTTCCCGAAATGCATAACAACGACTGATGATAGGATTATCCTTTGTAATTTCGTAAGGTACCTGGCCCCTGTGTTTGAACTCCCAGGGAAGTAAATTGGTGGTGGGATAATCTTTCAGGTGCTTTACATCACGGCCACGTTCAAGCAGCAAGGTCTTTAATCCTTTTTCACAAAACTCCTTTGCAGCCCATCCCCCACTCATTCCGCTGCCAATCACTATCGCGTCAAAACTATTGTTGTTATCTCCCATAAAAAATTAAAAAAAATGATTTTGAAAAATTAAAAGCAGGATCCTTGTCTAAGTTTTTTTAACCGGAGCACAGCCTTTGAAATTACTACCGGGTACCATCTTATATTTAGCAACTCCCATCAGGTATTGTTGCGAAGATGTGAAAGCTTGTATGGTAAGTCCCCGTGTGGCTCCGTAAAACTGACCGGCATTTTCAGGAATGTCTTTTTTACTTTCCATTGCTGTAAGAAATTCTTTCTTTTGTGCATCGGTGCAGTTGATAAAAGATTTACCATATTTATCCTTTGCCATTTTATCAAACTGCTGCAGGCCTTCTTTGAATGCTTTTTGTTTTTCCGGCGGGTAGCAATCATCCACCATCATTAATGTAAATTCAGCAGCCTTAATATCAGTAGCGCCGATAAAGTCCGTCTTCGGAATGATCAGGTCAGAAAGCTGCGTTACCAGCTTTTCTTCAGCCGCCGTTAAAGAAATATTTTTTAGTGGAATAGCGCCTGATGCATTGTCATTAGGGCCGCAGGAAGGCAGTACCATAATACCCGTGGTAAGCACTACAAAATTATAAATAGCTTCTCTCCTGTTCATATACTTTACTTGCTTTGATCTTTATTATTAAATCGCTCTGTTACCCTTTTATTTTTTTGAGATAGGCAATATTCTGCTGCATACTTTCCAACGGTGTATTGGTGTACTCTTCCTGTTCTATAAAATAATATTCAAGCCCGGATTGTTTAGCATTGTCAAACATTTTTTGTATGTCCAGTCCGCCCTTGCCGAATTCTGTGCTGTGCTTTTTTGCCATGTCCATATCTTTTAAATGCCATAGTGGAAAACGGCCTGGATATTTATTGAAATATGCCAGCGGATCTTTACCCGGAATAATTACCCAGCCAAGATCAAGCTCCATGCAGACCAATTTTGGATCGGTTTCTTCAAGCAATACATCATACAGCACTTTACCATTCTCCTGCTCAAATTCATATTCATGGTTATGGTAGCCGAATTTTAAGTTGTTCTTTTTGCATTGTTCACCAGCTTTATTAAATGCTTCTGCAACTTTTTTATAGTTGTCAACGGTTTGCCCCCTGGTTGGCATTGAGGAGCATATAACATACTCCTGCCCGGCTTCCACTGCATTCTGGATGGTCTGGTCAAATTTATCATCCAGGTGAACATGACCACTTCGCAATGTCATGCCGAGGCCCTTGCAGGTGTCTTTCATTTCTTTAGGCGTAAGACCGTAGTACTCGCCTTTATTGCTGCCCGCAGATTCAATTTGTTTAATGCCTATTTTGGCGATCTGTTTCAAAGTGCCAATGGCGTCCGCTTCCATTTCCTTGCGAAAAGTATATAGCTGTATACCGGGGTTCTGCACCTTGCCCGCCACACTACACGAGGGCAACACCATAGCACCGAGCGCCAGCGTGCCGGAACTCTTTAAAAAATCACGTCTTGTTTGCATATAGAAGCTTTGTAGTTGAAAAAATTGAATTATAAATTTACGACCTGTTATTTATGCCGTGGGTTAATTCTTATTTTAAGATGCTATGAAAAAAAGTGGCTTTACTACAAACTCATTGGAAATAATTTCGACAACCTTATTAATTTCTATTTATAAACCTTAGTAGAAATTACACATCGATAGTGACCCCAACCTTATTACCTTATTTTAAAGTAAAATGAAAATAAAATTCACCAATTTTTTCAATAAGGTAATAAGCAGGGTTAATAAATTAATTGTTTTTACTAAGAGTTAAAATACCTACTACCACCAGTTTAATTGATTTTCTTTTTCAAACAACCATTATCGGCCAACTAATCTGCCATGCGCTGCGGCCAGCTTTTTAGCGTGATCAGTGTCGACCTCATCCCCATGTTGAATGCGTGATTTCCCTGTGCATACAAATGCATTTCGACCGGTACTTTTGAATGACGGTGCATTTGCAACAATTTTACCAGCGGCTCAGAGCAACAAGGATCATCATTGGCTGCCAGCAAAAATGTAGATGGTGACGATGCAGGCACCGAATCGGGTACAGCCAATGGTCCAGGGTAGATCAATATTTGGAACGCAGGTCTTGCACTTAGCAGATCGATATTATCTGGCGTTGAATAATGCTTCTCTGTGTAATGATAAGCAACCCAGCCAGACACTTCTCCGCCTGCAGAAAATCCCATCACACCGATCCTGCCTGTATCAATCCCGTACTGGTTGGCAGTGCTTCGAACCAGGCGCATGGCCCTGAAAATATCTTCTCTTGTATTTTGTTCGGTATAAGGAGAATTCGCTTCTCTGAAAAGCCGGTATTTCAGTACGAAAGCTGCTACGCCAATGCTATTGAAATAAGTGGCTGCATCCCTGCCTTCTGCATTAAATACGAGGTTGGTATGTCCACCACCGGGACAGATGACAACGGCAGCCCCTGTTGCCTTTTCTTTTGTTGGAAGAAAAACAGTGAGTGAGGGGTTGTGAACAGATCTTACCCACCAATCTTTCGCCAGCTCGGGCTCATTCTTTTTGTTTTCAAAACCAGGTGCGCCATTTTTCCATAGTGGGATTACCACTGCGCTATCCAGTGCCATCAACGGCCGATAGCCGAATAGGGCAATTAACAGAAACACGCCATATTTTGCGAATGACTGTTTGGAAATCATACCGGTAAATTTTGCAGGAAAAAAATCAGCATCTGGGTACATTGAATTTTAAGCAAGCATTAGCAATAAGGGCCAATGGACACTAAACTACAATAGTAAAATGGCATTGCAGCCTAAAGTTACCAAAGTAAAATTATTGGGTAAAATAGTATCATTATAGGATACTTTTATTGAACGACAATTGATTCAATGGTAAATAAAAGTTGTTATCCTGAACGCTCGAATGGCCGGTTTAACCCGGTTTTTATTGTGCCATAAAGTTGTAATTGTACAAGTGAGTTCCGATAGACCGGAATTAATATGACACAATAATGCCGCCATGAAAAACCACTGTTTGTAAACAAATTATTACTACACAGTACCGCTGAAAGCAGATTAAGGATTACTTAATTTACTAAAGGAAAATATACTATTATACATGAATAAAATTTCGCGGCGTAAATTTTTAGACAGCAGTTCCAAAGCATCATTGGCCGGAATAGTTATATTTGCTTCGAATCAATCAAGCGAAAAGCAAATGAAAAATATCTTTATTCACCATGTTTATTTCTGGCTAAAAAATACCGGCAACATGGAAGACAGGGACAAACTGGTAGCCGGACTTAATAAACTATCAAAGGCGACAACTATTGACAAATTTCATATTGGTAAACCTGCTAACACCAATCGTGAAGTAATCGATAGTTCTTACGCAGTTTCGTGGATGCTGGTGTTTAAAAACGATGCGGACCAGGCGGCTTATCAAACTGATCCCATCCATCTGAAATTTATTGAAGAATGTTCGCACCTGTGGTCGAAAGTTGTGGTTTACGATGCCGTGGATGTGTAGCGACAGGTACACTCACTTTGTAAAAATCTTGCTAATGAATAATCTTTTAAAAAGGACGGTTGCATTTTTTGCAGGCGGCATTTGCATGTTATCTGTACATGCGCAGGATGGTGAAAAAATTTTTAAACCAGGCGATACAAAGGACTGGTATGTGTACCTGGCGAAGCATGATCCCGGCCAGGATCCGGAGCAGGTGTTCAAGTTTGAGGGTGATGTACTGCATGTATCAGGTAAGGAGTTTGGCTATATCACTACTAAAAAGAAATACGCGGATTTCCACCTTACACTTGAGTTTAAATGGGGAGAGAAAAAATATCCGCCAAGAGAAAATGCGAAGAGAGATGCAGGTGTTTTATACCACACCGATTTTTACAATGGCGATAAAATTTGGCCAAGATCATTGGAGTTCCAGGTACAGGAAGGTGATTGCGGTGATTTTTGGATGACGGATAGCACTGTTATTATTCATAATGGTAGTGTTACAAAAGCGGGCAATAACGTGCAGGTAGTAAAATCAAAAGATGCTGAAAAGCCTACCGGTGAATGGAACAAAGCCGAAGTGATCGTCAAGGACGGAGAGATCACTCACCTGTTGAATGGGGAAGTGGTAAATAGCGGCAAGCTAAGCAACACAAAAACAGGAACTATTGTGTTACAATCGGAGGGTGCCGAAATATATTATCGGAATGTAAGGGTGCAGGAATTATAGTTAATGATATTTTCAAGTGCCAGCCGGTGCCTTTTAAAATCGCCCCAAGTGAAATTAAATAACAAATCAATTATCGGAATAAACCGCTACCTGCAAACCCATTTTTGCAACACCAAAAGATTGCCGGAACATAATGTTCCTTTGTATAGAGGTGTTTTATTTATTACAATAGTATCCTTATTATTTTTTTCATGCAGTTCTTCGAGAATCCGCACCACCGTTAGCGATGATGGCTACCAATTAGTTTTTGACGGTAAATCTTTAGACGGATGGGAATATGACCCGGTTTATTGGAGGGTTGAAAACGGCGCATTGGTCGGAGAAATAACTCCTGCGACCCTGCTGAAGAGAAACTCATTTATTATTAAGAAAGGGCTTGTTACTGACAACTTCGAATTGAAAGTTGATTATCGCATAACAGCGCAGGGGAATAGTGGTATCAATTACCGGAGCGTAGTTATTGATTCCATTCCTTATGCAATGCGTGGCTACCAGTCGGATATAGATGGCGCTAATAAATATACAGGCCAGAATTATGAAGAGCGAGGGAGAACTACGCTGGCTTACATCGGGCAAAAAGTAGTTATCAATACTCCCGATAATACTGCTTCTTTTAGAGAAAATATAAAGAACAATGCATGGACAAAAACGGTTGTGACGGGTTCGTTGGGCAATAAGGATTCCCTGACGGCACATATCAGGAATGGGGATTGGAATGAATGCCATTTAATTGTGAATGGAAATCATTTGCAGCATTTTATAAACGGCGTATTAATGAGCGATGTTACGGACGATGATACACTCAATCGTAAGTTGTCAGGCAGTCTCGGCGTGCAGGTGCATGTGGGCCCCCCTATGAAAATTGAATATAAAAACTTTCGCATAAAGAAGCTGTAGCAGTTACGCAACAGTGAATTACTTCTATTAAAATTTAGCGGGATGTCTTCTAACCTTTCAGGAAAGCAGGAAGAAGTATGGCGTTCTGTAGCCTGCTCCATTTTTATTCCTGAAAAATTTTGCTTTGAAAAAACAAATAATAGTTTTAAAATTGTAAGCTCCCAGCGAAAGCGGCTTACCTTCTGCTTCACAAAAAAAAACCAGCCCTGTTCAAACACCTGTGAAAGACCGGTAATTTGGTCAAAATTGATTGTATTTATTTATTCATTTAAAGAGATTATTTATGAAAAAACTATTTTGTTTAAGCGTTGTCAGCTTCGTTTGTTTACTTATTTCCTGTTCAGATTCTGCCACCAAAACCAGCACGGATACACCCGTTGCGTCGGCGGCCGAAAGGAACAAAACTAATAACCGCATTATTATGAAAGCCATCGAAACCGGCGATGCGGCTGCCATTGACAGCCTCATCGCTTCAGATGCTATTGACCATTCGGGGCCAAACATGACCGAAATAAAGAGCGGCGACAGCATAAAAAGCATGTTGAAAAACATGCACAAAGCCGTTATGGATATGAAGACTGATATCATTTCCGATGCCGCCGATGGTGATTATGTTTTTACATTATCAAGAATGACCGGAACGACCACCGCAGACCCTGGCATGGGAATGCCGCCAAATACAAAGATGGACATGACAGGTGTAGATGTTGTCAAATTCAAAGATGGAAAAGCAGTGGAACATTGGAGTTATATGGATCCAAAAGATATGATGAAGATGATGCCGCCTTCAACAGGCAGCAAAATGAAAGATAGTACGGCGAAAAAATAGACTTTTTTAAATTTAAACCATAAGGTAAAAATAAAAGGCATCCGTAATGGGTGCCTTTTTACTATTGTAGTGCACATAACACCAACACATCTGAAATTGCAGTAAATATTTTTAATGCAAAATTGTAAGATAAACCCCGCCTTAATTGTAATAATGGCGCCTGGGGTTATTTTAAGGCTTCGTAAAGTTACATTCAAGTTGATCACTATACAACTTTTGATGCAGCCATCGAACAGGCTGGCTTTATCACCAAAAAAAATATATCTTGCACAAAAATTAAGGTATCACACCAATTTCAACCATACAACTCTTCCTCAGCAATAACCTCGATCTGCTGAATCACTAAGTTTACCTTTTGCTCCCCATAACCACCCGGAATTTTTTATAAAGGATTGAATATAGACCATGTCTCTTTCAATTACATCATCAACCATCCAATAATCAGATCATGCAATCAGCAATAGCAATCTCAGCCAATACACAATACTTTATTGAACTCGAAGAGAAATACGGCTCACATAATTATCATCCATTACCCGTGGTTTTAGAACGTGGTGAAGGCGTGTTTTTATACGATGTCGATGGCAAAAGATATTATGATTTCCTGAGTGGCTACTCCGCCGTAAACCAGGGCCATTGCCATCCTC
>JBDSAP010000087.1:0-84416 GCA_039922055.1 Ferruginibacter sp. | reverse complement strand
CCACTGAAGGGAAACTTAGGACAAGTCAGTGTTACAAAATTTGTAGGGGATTTAAATCGTTGATGTTTGATTTTGGACCAGGCATTTGTTTTTCAAATAAGCATTGTTGCAGCCTGTCCGCCGCGGCGGATCGCACACTTATACATTTGAAGCTATGGGCAACGGGTAGCATTACAGTTTCGAAGAAAGTCCTTAGTTCAGGGTCATAGTGCGTGGTGCATCCTTCATAGTACATAGATGAACAAATTCTCAATATTGCATTCTCCATTATCATTTATCCATTATCAATTACTCATTACCCATTATCCATTATCCATTATCCATTATCACATTATCCATTATACCAGAGATTCTTCCATCCGCTTTAAAAAATTGTAGAGAGTCTTCATTGTCTTCACTTCTTCCACCACTAATATTCCATTTTTTCCTACTTGTTTCAGCTTTGCTTTGTTAGTGCCCTTTTGTAAAAATTGTAGAATGCCGAGAAAGGTCTCGCTTTGAAAATAAGGTGAATCGGGATTGCTTACAAAGAAGCATTTAAGGGTTTCGTTCTTTAGCATCATCTTTTCGAAACCGAGTGTTACAGCAAGTTTCCGGCAACGCACAGTTGTAAAGAGATCTTCAACCGGCGGAGGAATTGGACCGAAACGGTCGAGCATTTCTTTATGAAAATCTTCGAGGTCTTTTTCTGTTTCGCAATTATCGAGGCGACTATAGAGGCTCAATCTTTCAGTGATACTTTCAACATAACTATCCGGAATCAATATTTCGAGATCAGTATCGATGCTGCAATCTTTTACAAAATCATCCTGCTGGTGAATCTCGTCTTTGAACAGTTCTTTAAACTCACTGCGCTTCAATTCACGGATGGCTTCGTCCAATATTTTCTGGTACATTTCAAAACCGATCTCCGCGATAAAGCCACTTTGCTCACCGCCAAGCATATTGCCGGCGCCACGTATATCAAGGTCCCTCATGGCTATCTGGAAACCGCTGCCAAGATCACTATATTGTTCGAGTGTATTCAGTCGTTTACGGCTATCCACAGGCAGCGTACTTATCGGCGGCGCCATCAAATAGCAGAACGCTTTTTTATTACTGCGGCCAACCCTGCCACGCAACTGGTGCAGATCGCTCAGGCCAAACTGGTGAGCATTATTCACGATGATCGTATTCACATTGGGTATGTCCACTCCGCTCTCCACGATGTTAGTGCACACCAGTACATCATATTTTCGATCCATAAAATCGAGTATGGTATCCTCCAACTGATCGCCATCCATTTGCCCATGTGCAAATGCAATACTTACATCAGGGCAAAGTCCCTGTATCAGCGATCGCATCTCCGACAGCCCATTTACACGATTATGTATAAAGAAAACCTGTCCGCCTCTTTCGGTTTCATAATAAATAATATCCCGAATGGCATCTTCATTAAACACCATTACTTCTGTTTGTATCGGTTGCCTGTTTGGCGGCGGTGTATTGATGATGCTAAGGTCACGGGCACCCATTAAACTGAACTGCAGTGTCCTTGGAATCGGCGTTGCCGTTAGTGTTAACGAATCAACCGTTGTTCTTAACTGTTTTAATTTTTCTTTTGCAGCTACTCCAAATTTTTGTTCTTCATCAATTACCATCACACCGAGGTCTTTGAACTTTACATCTTTGCTTAGCAATGCATGTGTACCGATGATGATATCGATCTTTCCTTCCGCAACTTTTTGCAGCGTTTCCTTTTTTTCTTTAGCAGATTTAAAGCGATTGATAAAATCCACCGTTACAGGAAAATCTTTTAAGCGGTCGCCAAATGTTTTGTAATGCTGGTAGGCAAGAATGGTAGTAGGCACCAGTATCGCAGCTTGTTTATTATCGCAGCAGGTTTTAAAGGCGGCCCGTATCGCAACTTCCGTTTTACCAAAACCTACATCGCCACATACAAGCCTGTCCATAGGCGAAGCCTTTTCCATATCACGCTTTACATCTTCTACAGCCTTGGCCTGGTCGGGTGTATCTTCATAAATAAATGATGCCTCTAACTCGGTTTGTAAATAATTATCCGGACTATGTGCAAAGCCCTCCTGGCTTTTTCTTTGAGCGTATAATTTTATCAGGTCGGTGGCAATATCTTTTACCTGCTTCTTCGTTTTATCCTTTAACCTGTTCCATACATCGCTACCCAGTTTATTCATTTTAGGTACGGTGCCTTCCTTACCGCTATACTTTCCAATCTTGTGCAAAGAAGAAATATTCACATACAGCAGGTCGCCATCTTTGTATTGAATGCGAACCGCCTCCTGCATTTTCCCATTGGCTTCAATTTTTTGCAAGCCGCTGTACACACCCACTCCATGATCGATATGTGTAACATAATCGCCAGGTTGCAGCTCACGCAAAGTTTTTAAAGTAAGCGCCTTGTTCTTGCTAAAGGCTTGCTTCACTTTGTATTTGTGATAACGCTGAAATATCTGGTGATCGGTATAGCAAACCGACCGCATATCATCGTCAATAAAACCCTCATGGATGGAGACAGGAACCGGGGTTACCTGGATGTCGGCGTTCAGATCGGTGAAAATAATATGCAGCCTTTCGAGTTGTTTTGGATTCTCCGCAAAAATGTAAATATTATATCTTTTTGCTTCGTATTCTTTCAGGTTCTTTATCAATAGATCAAACTGCCGGTTGAAGGCTGGTTGTTCTTTTGTTGTAAACTTTAGCTCGGTATGCTGACCTTGCGGCAACTTGTTTTGAAAGTAACTTTTCTTACCGAATTCAATTACATGTTTTGCTGCAACCTGTTCCTCTATGATGGAGGAGGTTACAAAATCATATTCGCTCAGATCAGCTTTTACATTTATATCATCATCTTCGTTGAAAGCCTGTTTGCCCTTGCCGGTTGCGGCAGTAGATATTTGCAGGAACAATTGCAGGTCTTCTTCCTGCTGTTCTATTTTCTCTTTTATAAATTGCCAATCTTCGGTCCAGACAGTGGTATTTTCCGGCAAAAATTCCATTAAAGAAACCTTATCACCGGTTTCGAATTGCGTCTCTACATTGGGAATAATATTTACCTGCAATAATTTCCGCTCGCTTAACTGTGATTCAGGATCGAAAATCCGGATGCTGTCCACATCATTGCCAAACAGTTCAATGCGGTAAGGTTTTTCGTTACCGAAAGAATAAATATCCAATATACCGCCACGCACTGCGAACTGACCCGGCTCATACACGAAATCGGTTCGCTCAAAACCATAATCCACAAATTTTGCAAGAACGGAATTTACATCCAGTGTCTCGCTTTGTTTGATGGAAATAATGTTTTCCGAAAGGGTTTTTGGTAAAACAACTTTTTCAAAAAGCGCCTCGGGGTAAGTGATCAATACCTTTTTATTAGCCGCTGCCGCAGTTTTAGTGAGCGCCTCGGTCCGCAGCATTACGTGGCTGCTGTTGAGCAGGTGATAATTTTTTTTATTTTTGAAAGAAGCGGGAAAATAGAAAATATCAAGCGCATTCGTAATATTTTCAAAAGTATTATGGAAGTAGGCGGCTTCTTCCGCATCCCGTAAAATGACGAGGTGGTTGAGTTGGCTGGTAGCCTTGTGGTTGAAAACGGCGGCGAGAACAAATTCAATAGCACTGCCCCGAAGGCCTGAAAGATGAATTTGCTGCGGTTTAGACAAAGTGATCCTGTCCGCAATTGTAAAACAGCGGGAATCATTTGCATATTCTTTCATCAACACTTCCAGGTTCATCCGGGCGCAAAGATAAGGCGAACATAAGTGATTGGTTTAAAATGATGACTGCTAAACCCATCAAACCTTGGAAGTTGCAGTGAAACGGGGCTGAGCGGCGGGTTGAATGGGTATGATCCACGGCTTATATTTGCCGGGCACAAAACAAAGCAATACCCACGCAACAATAACGTTATCAAAATTGTCCTTGCATGTTATTGCAATGGATCAAAGGTCCGCGGTGGCGCTGGTTAGTAAAAATCGCTTTCATGAAAAATGGTTTCCTCTTTCTCTTACTTATATTTTTGATATGTTGTTCCAACACGATTTTTTCCCAGGATCTTCAGCAGCCAATCGGTTTTGCAAACGGAAATTTAATAACCAGCCAGAACATAACCAGGCAAACCTTTCAAAAAACTGATCTTTCTACGGTAGAATTTGGCAACCGGTATTTCGTAGTGATCCAGTTTTCTACATTGCCGGATATAAGGATGCAGGATATGTTGAAACAAAGCGGGATTGACTTATATAATTATTTGCCCGGCAAAGCGTACCTGGCTTCCGTTAAATCGGATTTTAATTTTTCCATTGCCGGGCTGTACAATATATCTTCTATCAACGCCATTCAGCCTTTCTACAAAATGGACCCCGAATTGGTACAATATAAACCAGGGGCTGATAAGCAAAATTCAAGACAGGTCGCTGTTGGCTACTATCCCGCAGTTGATAAGGTTACAGTAATACAGGAGTTGCAAAAGATTGGCGCAATCGTCATTTCAACAAAATATGACGCTGCCGGCATCATTTTTATTCAATATGATCCCAAGGTAATATCCGCCGTTGCGGCGCTGCCCTTTATTAGCAGTATCTCTTTACAATCTATTACTGACAAGCTTTTAAATTATAACAGCATCGGCGCTCATGGGATCAGCGGCCTCAATTCCATCAATGGAAAAAACCTAAGAGGCAAGGGTGTAACATTAGGTGTAGGTGATAATGCCGATATTTCCACCCACACAGATTTTACCGGACGCCTGATCAACCGCAGTCCGGCCTTGCCTGCTGATCATGGTACGCATACTTCCGGCACGGCCGCGGGAGCAGGTATTATTAATGTGAAGAATCATGGTGTGGCACCCCAGGCTACTATCATTAGCCAAAGTTTCAGTGATATCATTGTAAATGCCCCGGCTTATGTTGCCGATAATAATATGGTGGTTACTAATAATTCATATTACTCGGTGGACGTGGGCTGTGGGGGAAATGGTAAATACGATGTGCTGAGCAACTATGTGGATGCTCAAATGAAAAGTTTCCCGCAGTTGATGCATGTAGTAGCATCGGGCAATGATGGCACTTATAGCTGTGGCTCTTTTCTCCCCGGTTTTGGAACTGTTAAGTCGGGCTGGCAATCAGCGAAAAATGTACTTACAGTAGGCGCTATGAGAGCGGATGATTATAGTATAGCTTATTTCAGCAGCCGTGGGCCGTTAAAAGATGGCAGGCTGAAACCGGAGATCACCGCAGCCGGCTGGGCAGTAATGTCTACCAATGCTTTTGATACTTATGGATTGAATTACGGAACGAGTATGGCAGCGCCGGTATTGACGGGAACATTATCTCTTATGTACGAACGCTACCGGCAAAAGCACGGAGGCTCCGACCCCATCAGCGCCTTAATGAAAGCGCTGGTTTGCAATACTGCACAGGATCTTGGTAATGTTGGCCCTGATTATACATTTGGTTTTGGTATGCTGAATGCCGGCCGGGCGGTGGAAGCTATTGACAGCAACCGGTATATAATTAATTCAATAGGCAATGGCGGCAATATTTCGCAGGTGATCAATGTACCGGCCAATACGAGAAGGCTGAAAGTAATGTTATACTGGGCCGATAACGAAGCTGCTGTAAACGCCGCTTCAGCATTGGTAAATGACCTTGACCTTATTGTAACAGAACCATCGTCAGTAGTTCACAGGCCCCTTGTTTTAAACCCTGCGCCGGCAAATGTAAACGACCCGGCAATTGAAGGCGCTGATCATACAAATAATATAGAACAGGTGATCATCAATAATCCACCCGCGGGAAATTATACCATCAATGTAAAAGGATTTGCCGTACCTATTGGTCCGCAGGAATACATTATAAGTTATGAGATAGATAAGCCCTCCGTTGTGGTTGAATATCCTTTTGGTGGAGAAAAGTTAGTTCCTGGCGAAATAGAAAATATTCGTTGGACAGCCCTTGGTAATGAAGCAAATAATTTTACGGTTGAATATTCAGGTAACAATGGCGCCAACTGGTCGGTGATAGATAATAATGTACCGAACACTGCCCGCAGTCTTACATGGACCGTGCCGGCAGGGATCACCAATGCAGCGCTTACACGTGTAAGCAGGAACGGGACTGCATTAACCGGCATTAGTAATTCCAATTTCACAATATTGGGTAGTCCTGATGTGACGGCTGCAAATGTGTGCGAAGGTGCGGTTCAGTTAACATGGGGAGCAGTGACCGGAGCAAGTTCGTATGATGTGTTGCAATTAGTGGGTGACAGCATGCAGGTGATTGGCAATTCAACTGGCGTTTCGTATTTGGTAAAAGGGCTGGATAAAAATGAAAAAACCTGGCTGGGTGTAGCTGCAAAAAATGGAGCTTTTAGTGGCAGGCGTTCTGTATCTATAAGTGTCATTCCTAACAGCGGTCCTTGTGTGCTCGCGAGTTTCAATAACGATCTTAAAGTAGATACGATCCTCGAACCGGTAACTGCCCGGAAGGGATACGCTAATGCGGCAAATGCAATAAAACCGGTTAAGGTACTGATCAGGAACCTGGGAACTGTTGCGACATCTGGGCCCTTCACTTTATCCTTTTCATATAATGGCATTTTGGTTTCTGAAGCGGTGAATACCACCATCGCCGCCGGCGGAACATATACGCATACTTTTAGTGGAGCTTATACAATTTTGCCCGCCGGCTTTCACTACGATTTTAAATCATGGATAACTTTTTCTGCTGATGGAAATCACTTAAACGATACGGCTTACAAAACTGTAAAGTATATTAATAATGATCCCATTGTCAGCCTTCCATTAACAGAGAATTTTGAATCCATGCAGGCCAATAATTTTATTAAAAATGAAATGGCGATTGATGACAATAAGTTCCTGGATTTTTCATCCAGCACTACAAGAGGAAGAGCGAGATCTTTTGTAAATACGGGCTTTTCACATAGCGGCGCCAAAGCGCTTACTTTGGATCAATCACCACGGAACGATACTGCAACAGCCGACACGCTTACGCTTAGTTATAATTTATTAAACTACGCAAGCAAGCAGCTTCGAT
The DNA here is from genome assembly GCA_039922055.1 of Ferruginibacter sp. Taxonomy (GTDB): domain Bacteria; phylum Bacteroidota; class Bacteroidia; order Chitinophagales; family Chitinophagaceae; genus Ferruginibacter. The sequence goes on along the minus strand of JBDSAP010000087.1, from coordinate 77,340 downwards.
TCGATTTTTATTACAAAAATCATGGGCAGGCTAATGCTGCCGGTAATAAAATCTGGATGCGAGGCAATGAAAATAATAACTGGATACAAGCCTACGATCTTTTTGCCAACCAGGCAGCGCTTGGAGATTGGATGCACAGTAATATTAACATCAATGATGTACTGAGCAACGCCCTTCCACCGCAAACAGTTAGTCCTACCTTCCAGGTCAGGATCGGCGAAGAAGGGAATATACCCGCTAATTCAGCGCACCCGGTAGTTGATGCAGATGATGGATATACATTTGATGACCTGGTGTTGAACGAGGCGATGAATGATGTTGGCATGTTGAAGATCAACTCCCCCGATATCAGTGATTGCGCATTGACAGCGGCGAATCCCATCAGCGTCAAAATAAAAAATTACAATAACGTTGTCCTGAATAATTTACCGGTTAGTTACCGGATAAATGCCGGGCCTATTGTAACAGAGATCATTCCTTCGCTTACACCCAATCAAATCCTCGATTATGTGTTTACTCAAAAAGCCAATCTTTCCGCATATATAGATTATAGTATTAGCGTGTGGATAAAATATCCACCGGATAGTTATGCGCCCAATGACAGTATCCTGAATTTTGTAGTGCACAATAGTCCGGTCATCAGAACTTATCCTTACCTGCAAAGCTTCGAAAACAGCGATGGATTTTTTTATGCAAAAGGAACCAACAACAGTTGGGAATGGGGCGCTCCCAGCAAGCTCATTATTCATAAGGCGGCTAATGGTAATAAGGCATGGGTAACCAGTCTTACCAAAAATTATAAAGACAATGAAACCTCCTATCTCTATTCACCTTGCTTTGACCTTACGGGCTTATCGCAACCCATGCTTTCGTTTAGTCATATTTTCGAGCTTGAATTAAAATATGATTATAGCTGGGTAGAATATTCTGCGAATGGAATAGCCTGGCAAAAACTGGGTGCTGTTGGAAGCGGAACTAATTGGTTTGATAATGTGCTAAACAACTGGAGCGTCTCCAAAACAAGGTGGCATGTAGCGAGCGTAACCTTGCCTGCAAGTATGTCAAATATCCGTTTCCGGTTTGTGCTGAGCAGTGATGGCGGCGTAACGGAAGAAGGTATTGGCATTGACGATATTCATGTATTTGACCGATCATCCATTTATGAAGGGGCTCCTGTTACCGGTGTCACACAAAATGTGAGCGGCGGCAATTGGGTAAATTTTTCTTCTGGCGGAAAACGGATTGTTTCCCTCAATGCGAATGGGATGAACCTGGGCGCTACCACTGCGCAAGTGCATCCTTATTCGGGAGCAGTACGCAGCAGCAATAATGTTTATTACGCTGACCGCAACATTGTAATAAGGCCGGCAAATTTACCGACGGCAAAAACAGGTGTGCGCTTTTACTTTACTGAAACCGAGGCACAGAATCTCATTAATGCGACAGGCTGTATATACTGCGTGAAGCCAATTGATCCTTATGAGTTGGGAGCTACGCAATATAGTGGCAGTATCGCCGAAGAAAACGGTTTGGTGGATGATGATATCACGGGCTTGTTCCAATACATCCCGCCAGACAGCGTTGCCATTATTCCTTATGACAATGGGTACTATGCCGAGTTCCAGGTAAATGCCTTCAGTGAATTCTGGTTAAGTACCGATAATATAAGACCTGCCGTAAATGGCGTTTGTCCCGATGAAACCATTGTTTTTAATGCAGTATCGGGCGCCACTATTTATCAGTGGCAGGAAGATAGTGGCAGCGGCTTTACCAATATCAGCGACAATTTTGTTTATGAAGGAACGTCAACCAGTAGTCTGCAACTGATCAATTTACCAACTTATTTTGCCGGGTATAAATATCGTTGTATTGCAGATGGAGTAGCCGGCGCCATCAACACGGTAAGATTTACCAATGTATGGAATGGATCGGTTGATTCAAACTGGTTCGTTGCTGAAAACTGGAGCTGCGGCTCAGTACCTGATCAATTTACAGATGTTATCATTCCGGGGAACATCAGTATTTATCCTGTGATAAATATGAGTACCGCCGTACGTCGCATCAGTGCTCGTGCTGGCGCAAATATTACAATTGCAGCGGGTGTTAACCTGGCTATTGAGGGAAAGTGATAATCAATCATTTCAACTTTGTTGCCAACTAATTTAACACTGTAAGGATACATGATCTCAAAAAAGAACGCTGCATATTCTGGCCGCATAGCAATCTTCAAATGATAATCAGGAAATATTCTTTTTACTTACACCATAATGTGTAAATTGACCTTCAATTTTTTTTATGGCATTACAACCATGGCGTATTGGCAAAGTTATCCGGATAGAAAATGAAACAGACGATACCAGGAGATTTTGGATAGAAGTAGCTGAACTGCCTTCTTTTGATTTTATTCCCGGGCAATTTGTAACACTCGATTTGCCTATACATGAAAAACCTAATAAGCGCTGGAGGAGCTATTCAATTGCTTCCTGGCCCGATGGCACAAATGTATTTGAATTGGTGATAGTGCTGGATCCGCTGGGCGCCGGCACCGCTTATCTTTTCAACGAAGTTGTCGTTGGATCCGAGCTTACATTTCGTGGAGCCCAAGGTGTTTTTACATTAAAAGAGCCATTGGAGGAAGACCTCGTACTCATTTGTACAGGTACGGGCATAGCGCCTTTCAGAAGCATGATCCATCATATAAAAAACCATAACATTCCGCATAAAGACATTTGCCTGGTGTTCGGTTGCCGCACAAGATCAAGCTTATTATATTATGATGAGTTTGTAAGCCTGCAGGCCGAAATGCCGGGGTTAAAATATATCCCCACATTATCACGAGAACAATGGGAAGGAAGTACTGGCTATGTCCATCCGGTATATGAGTCTTTGTTTGCCGATAAAAGACCTGCGAAGTTTCTTTTATGCGGATGGAAGGGCATGATCGATGAAGCTAAGGCAAGAATTATGGCGATGGGTTATGATAAAAAACAGATTCATTTTGAAATTTATGGTTAGGCTGAATATGGATGAAAATGGGAATTGCTATTCAATTCGGTATTCAGAACGGGCGGCAATTAGCATTAATTTTAATATGGTCTCAATAGGTTTTAAATCTTTCTAAAATTGAATTGCTTCGTCTTGATGATATCCCTTAATTAACTATCTTCAAGCTCCAATAATATCAATATTTAAAAACCGTTTGCTATGGGAGCCTCCTCAATGATTGTCCTGATTCTTGCTGCGCTGGCGTTTTCTTCCATCGCCATTTTAGTCGCAAAAATTATAACGAAATCTACAAAGAATCCGCAAAAAGGACAAGCGTACGAATGTGGTATTCCCACACAAGGAAAAACATGGATACAATTGAATGTGGGTTATTATTTATTCGCCTTGATATTTTTGATTTTCGATGTAGAACTGGTCTTCCTTTATCCGTGGGCGGTTGTGGCAAAAAAAGTTGGCTTGTTGGCATTGGTGGAAATTATAATTTTCTTTTTTATACTCTTTATGGGGTTCTTGTATGCACACAAAAAAGGTGCATTGAAATGGTTGTAAAAAGCGCCCTCTAACTCCCCGAAGGGGAGGACAAGACAAGAGCTTTGCAGGTCGAAGAGGTGTTAATTTGTAAAGACTAAACTTTTGATTTTTGGAAAACTCTCTAAATAATAATACTCAGAAAGCCTCCCCTTTGGGGGGAGGTTTGGAGGGGGCCTCCTTTCCCGGCCAGATACACGAAACCCCCGGAGGCGGTATCGTGTTAAGCAAACTGGATGATGTGATTAATTGGGCACGTTCAAATTCATTATGGCCACTCACATTTGCAACCAGTTGCTGCGGTATAGAATTGATGGCGGTAGCTTCCGCCAAATATGATTTTTCAAGATTTGGTTTTGAAGTAGCAAGGGCTTCACCAAGACAGGCGGATGTGATCATTATTGCAGGGACCATTGTAAATAAAATGGCGCCGGTTTTAAAAAGATTATACGACCAGATGGCCGACCCAAAATATGTAATTGCAATGGGCGCATGTGCTATTAGCGGGGGACCATTTTTTTACAATACTTATTCTGTTGTAAAGGGTGCAGATCACGTGATACCTGTAGATGTATATGTCGCAGGCTGCCCGCCCAGGCCGGAAGCTTTGCTGCATGCTTTGATAAGTTTGCAGGAAAAAATTAAGAGTGGTATGACGAGGGAACAGATACAAGTGCCAAAACCGGAAGGTGGCGATAAGTTGCATCAACTATAATTTTATAACACCTGAATGACAAGAGAAGAATTAACAATAAGAATCACGGAACTATTGCCGGAAGCTGTGTTTGAAGAAGGTGGTGAATGGCTAAACATTTATGTTGACGCCACAGCGTGGAAAAATTTAGCAATGATGATTCGCAATGATCCATCCCTTGATCTTGATTACCTGTTCTGCCTTACCTGCATCGACTGGAAGACACATCTTACTATGGTCTATCATTTAAGCTCGACAAAATTCCGCCACAATATTGTTGTTAAATCAAAATTAGATTATTCATCTCCACGGATAGATACTGTAAGCGACATTTGGCAGACAGCCAATTTTCATGAACGGGAAGTGTATGAAATGTTTGGAGTAGATTTTCTTAATCACCCGGATTTACGGCTGCTCATTTTACCCGATGGCTGGGAAGGGAAAAATCCAATGCTGAAAGATTTTGATGATCCGGTGAATATGATAAGATTGTAGCCCCGGTCCGCCGCGGCGGAGAGGAAGGCAGAAGTTCAATGATTTGAAAGTGCTATATAAGGGCGATGGATATTTAGTTTAAAAAATGATTGTCCCTTTTGGGATAAAGTAATGGTTGAAGAAATTGGTAGAACAACAGACGGCGATGTCATCATTAATGTAGGGCCACAGCATCCTGCCACTCATGGCGTGCTGCACCTGGTGATTACATTGAATGGAGAGACAATAAAAAAAGTGGAACCACATCTTGGTTTCATCCACCGCTCTATTGAAAAAATGTGTGAGAGCCTGAGTTACCGTCAATTTATTTATGTTACCAGCCGGATGGATTATCTTTCTTCTCACATTAACAACCACGCATGTGCGCTTTGCGTAGAAAAGGGATTACAAATAGAAATTCCGCCAAGGGCAAAGGTGATACGTGTGTTGATGGATGAGCTCACCAGGATCGCATCGCACGAATTATGGTGGGGTGCTATGGCGATGGACCTTGGCGCATTTACTCCTTTCTTTCATGCATTCCGGGAACGGGAAACGATCAACGATATAATGGAAGATACTTGCGGAGCAAGGCTTACCATGAACTACATTGTGCCCGGCGGGGTAATGCTTGATCTTCATCCTGACTTTCAAAAAAAGGTGAAAGATTTCATCACACTTTTTAAATCGAAAGTGGATGAGTACTATGAAATGCTTACTGGCAATATAATATTCCAGAACAGGATGAAAGGTGTGGGCGTGTTGTCAAAAGAAGATGCAATTTCTTTTGGATGCACGGGGCCAACAGCAAGAGGAAGTGGTGTGAACTGCGATATACGCAAATTATATCCATACGAGGGTTATGAAAACCTTGTATTTGATGAGGTGCTTGAAACAGCAGGAGACTCTCTTGCACGCTATATGGTTCGCATCCGGGAAATGCATCAATCGATCAGGATCATAGAACAGTTAATTGATAATATTCCCGAGGGAGATTTCCAGGCAAAGACGAAAGCTGTTCTAAAATTACCGAAGGGTGAATTTTATCAAAGAGTTGAAACAGCACGGGGTGAGTTTGGTGTGTACATTGTAAGTGAAGGAGGGACTACCCCATACCGGATAAAATTCCGTTCTCCAGGTTTCTCAAATTTATCGGCGCTTGATCACATGGCGAGAGGAGGAAAGCTTGGTGACCTGGTAGCGATGATGGGAACGCTTGATTTGGTGATACCGGATATAGACCGATAAGGCGGCCCCTCTAACTCCCCGAAGGGGAGAACGGAGGCGCAAAGGCGAAGAAGTATTATAGAATCAATGGCATGAATAATATAAAATAGCAATTTAAATTATAGACTCAGAAGCCTTCCCTTTGGGAAGGTTTGGATGGGCCTCCTTTAAAAATGTGGAGCTTCTCTAACATATCGCAAAACATCGACACCTGGCTGCGGGGCACTTTTAATGCCACGTGGACGATGGTGATTGAAATGGTGATTGTTGGAATATGCGTTATCAGCCTGTTTGCTATCTTAGGTCTTGTACTGGTTCTAATGGAGCGAAAAGTTTCTGCATGGATACAGATACGTTTGGGGCCAAACAGAGTAGGACCGAAAGGGATGTTGCAATCATTTGCTGACACGCTTAAATTATTAGTGAAAGAAGGAATGACGCCGGATGGTTCGGATAAATTTTTATTCAATCTGGCGCCGTATATCGCTATGATCGTTGCCATGTTGCTGATGGCGCCAATCGCATTTGCGAAAGATTTTCAAATGTGGAACATGAACATCGGAGTGTTGTATGTTTCCGCGGTATCATCCATTTCTGTTATCAGTATTTTGATGGCGGGATGGGCAAGCAACAACAAATATTCTTTGATGGGCGCTATGCGAAGCGGGGCGCAAATTGTGAGTTATGAATTGTCTGCTGGTTTATCTGTACTCTCAGTTGTTGTGTTAAATGGAAGTCTTAACATGAATGATATCATCCAGTCGCAGGCTGATGGTTGGTGGATATTCAAAGGCCATATCCCGGTGATTATTGCCTTTATTATTTTTATAATAGCGGTAACTGCCGAAACAAACAGGGCGCCTTTCGACCTTGCAGAAGCAGAGTCTGAACTTACCGCCGGCTTTCATACAGAATACTCGGGGATGAAATTTGCCTTGTTTTTTTTAGCTGAGTATGTGAATGTATTTATTGTTTGCGCATTGGGCGCTACTTTATTTTTGGGCGGATGGATGCCCTTCCATATCGGCCACTGGGAGAGTTTCAACCATGTGATGGATTATATTCCTTCCAGCATTTGGTTCCTGGGCAAAACATTTTTCCTGATATTTTTGATCATGTGGTTCAGATGGACATTCCCAAGATTGCGTATTGATCAACTGCTGAACCTGGAATGGAAATATCTTTTACCGATCAGTATGTTCAATATTTTATTAGTAACACTGATGGCAATAATGGGTTGGCATTTTTAACCCCTGCCCCTGAAGGGGGATGAGGGCAACAGCATTTGCATTGGAGGGTATTAATAAAAATAAGAACCCGCAACTATTTAAACAATGAATACAAGTTCAAATAATTCGGAGTCTCAAAAGCCCCCTTCAGGGGGTGGGGGGCTTCTGCGTTATATTAAAGATGTTTTCGGTGCGTTAAAATCGCTTGTAGTTGGGCTGAGGCGTACGGGTTATTATTTTACTCATCATAAGGAGATCATTACCCAGCAGTATCCTGACAACAGGGAAACACTGAACCTGCCTGAAAGATTTAAAGGTGAAGTTGTAATGCCGCATGATGAGAACAATGAGCATGCATGTACCGGTTGCACTGCTTGTGAACTGGCGTGCCCCAATGCAACTATTAAGATCATTACTAAATTTGATATTTCACCCGAAGGCAAAAAGAAAAAGGCGATCGACAAATTCGTATATCATCTTGAATTATGTACCATGTGTAATTTATGCGTGGTGGCTTGTCCGACAGATGCAATAAAGATGGCGCAGACGTTTGAGCACAGCGTATTTGACAGGAGTGAGCTAACAAAGATCCTGAATAAGCCAGGGTCTAAAATAAGAGAAGGAATTGAATAAATTTAGAGGTGGGTTTAGTAAATAATTTTTTTGACTACAAAGTAACATGAGCGGATCAACGATCATATTTTACATGCTGGCAGCCCTTACACTTGTAAGCGGATTGCTTGCGGTAACAACGAGGCAGATATTTCGAGCCGCTATCTTTTTACTGTTCTCACTCGTCGGTATTGCAGGCTTATTTTTTTGGATGCAATATGAATTTATTGCAGCAGTACAGATAGTAGTGTATGTTGGCGGCATAACCGTATTGATTATTTTTTCGATCTTTTTAACGCAACAGGCCGGGGATAAATTGCTAAAGCCAACAATGGGCCGGCAGGTATTTTCTGCACTCGCTGCTTTTTGCGGATTTGCATTAACGATGGTACAACTTTACCAGCATTCATTTAAACAGACGATAGAGCCTGCTATAGAAGCAAGTATGATCAACATCGGCAACCAGATGATGGGCGTAGAAGAAAGCGGCTATGCACTTCCGTTTGAAATAGTGAGTATACTTTTATTAGCCGCAATGATCGGTTGCATTGTGATCGCGATACCAGGTAAAAAAGTGGTGAGTAGCGAGGAACCCGTTTTTGTTCAGCAGGAAACAAGCTTAAAATAACAGATGACTCAACCTGGATTATATCATTTTTTATTCATCAGTGCTGCCTTGTTTTTTATTGGCGTATATGGTTTTTTTACAAGGCGCAACCTGGTAACAATGCTGATGAGCATAGAGCTTATCCTGAATAGTGTCAATCTTAATTTTATTGCTTTTAATAAATATCTATGGCCGAATAAACTCGATGGGTTATTCTTCTCCATATTTGTAATTGCCATTGCAGCAGCAGAAGCAGCCGTTGCCATTGCTATCATCATCAACTTGTACAGGAGCCATCATTCAATTGATGTGGAAAAAGCAGAGGAAATGAAATTTTAAAGGCTCCTTTATTTCGCCTTCAACGGCGCAAGAAGAGCTGCTTATTATATTATGAATGAATTTTTGCAAATTCGTATACTTCAGATCCTTCCGGTGGGAGCGGATGCCGGATGGATCATAGCGCTGATCCCTTTACTGCCACTTGCCGGGTTTTTATTGTTAGGCTTATTTGGCAGAAAATATTTTAAGAATAGTTCCGGCATAATCGCTTCTGTTTTGCTGCTTGCGTCAACTCTACTATCTGTTTACACTGCCTATGGATATTTTTTTGAGTATGGCAAAGCAAATGATATCTATCAAAAGTTGATTCCCTTGCAATACACCTGGCTGGAATTTTCACCGGGCCTTTCGATCGACATGGGTATTATGCTCGATCCGATATCTGTGATGATGCTGGTAGTGGTTTCATTTATTTCGCTGATGGTGCATATCTATAGCCTGGCTTACATGAAAGGGGAAGAACGGTTTTCGACCTATTACGCTTTTCTCGGACTCTTTACTTTTTCCATGCTTGGATTAGTGATCTCCTCGAATATTTTTCAACTATATTTTTTCTGGGAACTGGTGGGAGTTTCTTCTTTTCTACTAATCGGTTATTATTACGACAAACCCAGCGCTGTGGCGGCTTGCAAAAAAGCATTTATTGTTACACGCTTTGCCGACCTGGGCTTCTTAATAGGAATATTGGTCCTATCTTTTTATGCAGGCACATTAGATTTTAATACACTCCTGCAACGGCTTACAGCCATAGGTTCACTCGAATCAACTGCTGCACTTGCCGCATCATTTCTCGGCGTGTCTGCGTTAACGTGGGGAATCATTTTGGTGTTCATCGGCGGTGCAGGAAAAAGCGCTATGTTCCCTTTGCATGTATGGTTGCCAGATGCGATGGAAGGGCCAACACCCGTTTCAGCATTGATACATGCAGCAACGATGGTGGTGGCAGGCGTATTTTTAGTAGCAAGATTATTTCCCATTTTCACGATTACCCAGTCGGCACAGGAAGTGGTCTTGTATGTGGGAATTGTTTCTGCGTTGTTTGCTGCCGTTATTGCCTGCACGCAAACCGATATAAAACGAGTGCTTGCCTATTCCACCATGTCGCAGATCGGGTTTATGATGTTTGCACTGGGTGTATCCGGCAGCGGTGGTGAACAGGGACTTGGATATACTGCCTCGATGTTCCACCTGTTTACCCATGCAATGTTTAAGGCATTGTTGTTCCTCGGAGCAGGCGCCGTCATTCATTTTATCCATAGTAATGAGATGAAAGATATGGGCGGACTCAGAAAATATTTGCCGGTAACGCATATCACTTTTTTAATTGCCTGTCTTGCCATTGCAGGTATTCCGCCTTTTGCAGGATTTTTTAGTAAGGAGGAAATTTTGCTCGCAGCTTATCAGCACAACATGACTATTTACTGGATAGCGCTGATCACATCCGGGCTAACGGCTTTTTACATGTTCCGTTTATATTTTAATATTTTCTGGAACAAGCCGGCTCATGTACACGAGGCCCATGGCGAAGGTGGCTTCGCAATGATGATGCCATTGGTATTGTTAAGTACTGGCGCTGCGGCCGCGGGTTTTATTCCTTTCGGGAATTTTGTGAGCGCAGATGGAAAAGCGCTTGAATCAACTTTTCATTTGCAGTTTTCTATTGCGCCGGTTGCATTGGGATTAACCGGCATTTTCCTGGCAATGTGGTTGTATAAAAAACAGAATGACAGGCCGGCCAAGATCGCTTCTGCGTTGAGCGGTATTTACAAGGCTGCTTATCACAAATTTTATATTGATGAGATTTATCTCTTTATCACTAAAAAGATATTGTTCAATTTAATTGGAAGACCGGCTGCATGGTTTGATAAAAATGTTGTGGATGGTTTGGTAAATGCAACAGGTGATACAACCGAATTGATCTCACAAAAAATAAAGGGCTTTCAATCAGGAAAAGTACAGCAGTATGCAATTTATTTTTTAGTGGGTATAATCGGCATGGCAGTTCTGTTTATTTATTTTATCAAATAATTAGTAGGATAAAAGCAAAAGGATTTCAAAGAATAAAAAGTAAACACTTCGGCATTTAATGAAATATTAACGGCGATGGAAATCAGCATAGTTGTATGAATTTAACCTTACTCATATTTTTACCGTTACTCACCTGCATAGCCATATTGCTGATGCGGAATTCTGCGCAGGTACGATGGACAGCATTGATCGGTTCGTTGGCGCAGTTCGCACTTGCATTTGTTTTGTTCATTTTATTTCGCAATGAGAAGATGGCGGGAGATACGGCTCCGTTCCTTTTTGAGTTGACATACAATTGGTTCCCGGCCTGGCATATCAGCTTTCACCTCGGTGTTGATGGTATTTCTATTGCAATGATATTACTCACGGCATTTGTAGTGATCGCCGGGGTGCTGGTTTCCTGGAATATTACAAAACTTACCAAGGAATTTTACTTTCTGCTTATCCTGCTCAGTCTTGGCGCCTATGGATTTTTTATTTCACTCGACCTGTTCATTCTTTTCTTCTTTCTCGAAATTGCCGTGTTGCCAAAATATCTACTCATCGGTATTTGGGGAAGCGGCAAAAAAGAATATGCTGCCAATAAATTGGCACTCATGTTAATGGGCGGCTCTGCGTTGGTGTTAGTGGGTATCCTGGGCGTGTACTTTGGCAGTGCCGAAAAAACATTCGACCTGCTTGCTTTATCTCAGGCATCCGTTCCCATAGCTGTACAAAAAATTTGTTTCCCTTTATTATTTGTGGGCTTTGGTGTATTTACAGCGTTGTTTCCTTTTCACACCTGGGTACCGGATGGTCACTCTTCAGCACCTACTGCGGGGTCTATGTTTCTTGCTGGTATTTCAATGAAGCTTGGTGGATATGGCTGCTTAAGAGTTGCTACTTATATGATGCCGGAAGGAGCAAGGGAATATTCAAATATCATCATTCTGCTTTCTACCATTGCAATTTTATATGGCGCTTTCGCCACTATGATGCAGAAGGACCTGAAATATATAAATGCCTATTCTTCCATAAGCCATTGTGGATTCGTATTGCTCGGCATTGGCATGCTTACTAAAACTGCCATGACAGGTGCAGTAATGCAAATGGTAAGTCATGGTCTTATGACGGCCCTGTTCTTTGCTGTGATCGGGATGATATATGAGCGTACGCATACACGGCAGGTAAATGAAATGGGCGGGCTGCTGAAAGTAATGCCCTTTATCAGCACCATTTTATTTATTGTAGGACTATGCTCACTTGGCTTACCTGGCCTGAGCGGCTTTGTTGCAGAGATGACGGTATTCATGGGTTCCTGGCAAAACCCGGGTTTGTTCCATCGCATCGCAACCATTGCTGCCTGTATGTCCATTGTGGTGACGGCAGTGTACATCTTAAGGGCCATTGGTAAAACAGCAATGGGGCCTTTAAAAGCAGAGTATGTGAACCTGCAAGATGCGACATGGAATGAAAGAGCGGCGGCTATTATTCTCGTGATAGGTATCCTGGCGATAGGTATTGCTCCCGGGTGGTTACATGATTTGATCAGCTCCGCAATAAAATAAAAAAGTACTGCTCAAATGGGTACTTAGAAAAGAGTTTTGTTGTTTAGAATATTGCGATGGTTTGATGTAATAGGTGAGATCGATCAAAATGATTATTTAATTTTTTATGCTCAACGACATTTTGGTGCTGATGAAAGCTGAACTGGCTGTTTGCTTTATCATCTTCCTGCTATTGTTTATCAAAGTAGGTAAGGGGATGAAGAATGAGTCACTGCTGATATTGGTGCAATTATTATTGCTGCTTAATTTCATTGCCGGATTCTTCGGCAATGAGGAAGGCAATTTATTTGGAGACATTTACCAAACCAATCCATTGATCGTACTGCAAAAAAATATCCTTAACCTTGGGGTATATATTATTGCTCTATTATTTTCCGATTGGTTGAGAAAACATGAACATCTTCCGGAGTTCTTTATGTTAATGTTATCAGCATTGCTCGGAATGTTTTTCCTGGTGTCCAGCGGCAACCTGCTCATGTTTTTTCTTGCGCTTGAACTTGCTACTATTCCCGTTGCAGCAATGGCCAATTTCGATCTTCAAAAAAGAGTATCGTCTGAAGCAGCCATGAAGATGATTTTAACATCCGCATTTTCTTCGGGGATATTATTATTCGGTATCTCTATTTTATATGGCGTTACCGGCAGCATCAGTTTTGCGGAGATCCCCGGCTTGCTCGATGGAAGTCCGTTGCTGATCTTCTCCTTTGTTTTTTTGTTTGCCGCATTTGCTTTCAAATTATCCATTGTGCCATTTCATTTGTGGACGGCTGATGTATATGAAGGAGCGCCTTTTGCAGTTACTTCTTTTCTGTCGGTGATATCCAAAGGGGCACTTGCATTTATATTCATCACTGCATTGTACAAAGTATTTCAGCCCATGCATGAAGTGTGGTATACTATGGTGATCATATTGGCGGTGGCTACCATGATAACCGGCAACCTGTTCGCTCTGCGACAACAAAATATTAAAAGATTTCTTGCTTTTTCTTCGATAGCACAGGTGGGGTTTATTTTGGTTGCTATCAGTAGTAATGCAGCACAAGGCACCACATCCGTTGTGTATTTTATTTTAATCTATATCTTTTCTAATCTTGCCGCATTTGGAGTAGCCGCCGCAATAGCTTCGCAAACAGGTAAAGAACTGATCGATGATTATAAAGGTTTGTATCAGACAAATCCTTTCTTAAGCTGGGTACTTGCGCTGGCACTTTTTTCGCTTGCAGGTATACCACCAACCGCAGGTTTTTTTGGAAAATTATTTTTGATCGCTTCAGGTGCATCTAAAGGCAGTTATGTTTTTATTACCATTGTTGCATTGAATCTTGTAGTGTCGTTATATTATTACTTAAGGGTAATAAGAGCCGTGTTCATGGATAAGAATGAGCACCCCGTAGAAAAAGTAAGCATACATTCTCAAACCCGTTTTGGAATGATCATTTGTGCAGCAGGTATCGTACTCACGGGTTTGCTAAGCTGGATCTTTGATTATATAAGAACGGTGGGGCAGTAGGACTGTTCATCCCAGAACGTAATTGCAGATAAAAGTGATTATACCTGTTGGATGAAATTGAAGTAAACCTTTCACAACGCTATTTTTGGTATTTTTGAAACATGAATAAAAGCCTAAAAATCGTGCATTTGAAGGACAGAAATACTGACTTTATGTACTGGATGTCCAGGAGCGAAACCGAAAGAATTCAGGCTATTGAAACTTTAAGGCAGCAATACATAAATTATAGCAAAGATGTTCAGCAAAGACTTCAAAGAGTTTATAGAATTGTTAATCAAGCACAAAGCTGAGTATTTAGTAATTCAAAATTCTCGGGAAAGGTCACAATTTTTGTGCTCACGATATAGCCACCGGGTAGCTAAATTATAACGCTCTTTTAGCTGCCCAAAGCTGTAATAGTACAAGGGAGTTCCGATAGATCGGAATCAGAATAACACAACGATGATGCTATGAAAAACTAATGTTTGTGAACAAACACTTCTAAGATGGCTAAGATTATTTCTTAGGTAGACACAAACAAAAAACACCAAACAAAAAACATCTATTCTCATGGCTATTAATAAAAATCACGAATTTGAAGAGCTTGATGGCATTAAATGTGGCATCGTAGAAAAGAATGTTTCGCCGGAAAGGGCTGCCTTTCTGAAGGGCATACTGGAATATAACAAATATACTGTTGTTATTGTACCATCCCCGCCACCAAAAGCGGCTCCGGCCCCTGTGGTAAAACCTGTTGCCGGCGAAGAAACCGCTCCCGTTCAGCCGCCACCGCCACCTATTCCTGTAGTGACTACTTTTACGGTAGGCGTAACGGACTATACCTTCAATTCTGTTAACGCGATTTTTGGAAGACTGCTGCATACCCCCGACGGACATGTTGTTACGCTTGCTTACTGGCAACAAAAGGAATCGGTGAGCAATGATGAAATTCCCTACTTTGCGGGGTGAAATCACCATTGCCAGTGATTAAAGAGCAGCTACCTTAGCATTTATTCTGCTATTAAAAAACTAATATTACCCTTTAGCCCAAGCCCGACCATGAAACAATTAAGTGTCCTGCTCCTCATTTCCATGTTTGTATATACCCGTTCGTATACCCAGGACTTTTCCAGTTATGGGCAGGTAAGTGATTATGAATTGCAGTTAAAAGAATGCGCCTTCGATAAGGATGCAAATGCTGTAGTATTAATGCACGAGGCGTTTTCCAGTTATGATGATGAGCATCACCTCATTACAATGCACCACGTTCGTGTAAAAATTTTGAAAGAACAAGGAATTTCGGCTGCAAATGTGTCCCTGGATTATTACAGGAAGGATGATTTTGAGGAGATATATAGTGTGGAAGGAATGACCATTAACGCTATTCCGACTGGCGGATTTCAGCAGACTCCGCTTGACCGGAAATCTATATTTACCAAAAAAACAAATGAAAGGATCGGTGAAATTGTTTTTGCTTTTCCTGCAATAAAAGTGGGCAGCATTATCGATTATAAATATACCAGCCGGATGAAGCACTATGGCGGATTAGACGAGTGGGTTTTCCAGGAGAGAATACCGGTGCTGACCAGCAAGTACACACTGATCATTCTTCCTAATGCTGAGTTTGCTTACCGGGTAAATAAAACGTTGGATATACCAATCGTTGTAAAAACACTCACATCCAGCGGGGGTGTTTATTTTGAAATGAATAATATACCTGGTCTTAGTGATGAACCATATATCGATGCCCGCCGCGATTACCTGCAAAAAGTAATTTTTCAGTTAAGCGCTATCGGTTCTGCCTGGGACAAAACAAAGTACTCTACCTCCTGGAACGAATTAAACAGGGAGTTAAATTTAGCTAGCGAATTTGGCAGTCAGCTCTCAAAAAATATTGACGGCACGGGGGATTTTATCAAACAGGTTAAAGTGCTTCCATCTGCCGAAGAAAAAATGAAAACCGTCTTCAACTTTGTACGCAGTAATATGAGCTGGAACCAACTTTATAGCAAGTATTCAATAGACGGTATAAAGAATGCGTGGAAAAAGAAAACCGGTACCAGCGGCGAGATCAACCTGCTCTTAATAAATCTTTTGAAAGAGGCAGAATTGGAAGTGTATCCCATGCTGGTAAGTGAACGGTTTCATGGAAAAGTAAATACGGACTATCCTTTTGTAGACCAATTCAATTCAGTTTTTGCCTGTGTAGACATCAACAAAAGAAGATATTACCTGGATGCAACAGATAAATCAACCCCGCCGCATATCACTCCTTCCGGCATACTTAACACGATTGCTATGTTAGTAAAACGCAAGACAGGAGAATTGATAACCGTTACAGATAGTTCAATAGCATATAGGGAAGATATTTTAGCCAGGCTTGAACTGGCAAACGATGGGACTTTGTCCGGCGACGTGTTGGTAAAAAGTTCCGACTATGCAAGATTGGTGAAGCGGGATGAATACAAAGAGAATAAAGAAAAATTCATCAAAGAATATTTTGAAGTACCCGGTACCTCGCTTGCTGTGAAAGAAGTTACCGTTGCTAATTTAGAGAATGATTCTATGTCGCTGGATCAAAGCGGTAAGCTTAATGGAACCTTAAACAGAACCGGCGAATATTTATTTCTACCTCTGAATCTTTTTACCGGGTTCGATGCTAATCCGTTCCTGGCTGTTAACCGTTTTTCCAATATAAATTTTGGTTTCAAACGTACTATTAACCTGAGTATGGAAGTGCGGCTTCCTGCTGGATTTTCGGTAGATGAAATGCCCAAAGCGGTTATGCTTACAAATCCGGATAAAGATATTATTTACCGTCGCCAGGTACTGCATGATAAGAGCGAAAATACCATCCGCTGTATGATGAGTTTTCAATTTGCGAAAAGTCTTTATGAAGCTGATATGTATGAAATGATCAGGGAAATGTATAAAAGGATATTTGACTATTTAAAAGAGCCGGTGGTGTTGAAGAGATTGTAAGTGGTGAAAGGGTGAATGGTGAATGGTGAAAAAAGTTTACACCTTTTTAAAAGGTGTAAACTTTTTTCAGGAAACAGCAAACACAAAACCATAAACTTCCTTCCATGAACTATCAACCATGAACTATGACCCAATTTTCTCCATCACAACTTTCTTCACTTCACTTATTGGAATCCTTTCTTGCAGCATCGAGTCACGATAACGAATCGTTACAGTATTATCTTCTTTTGTTTGATGATCGATCGTAACGCAAAAGGGTGTACCAATTGCATCCATGCGGCGATAACGTTTTCCGATAGCGTCTTTCTCTTCGTAAAAACACATAAAGCTTCCCTTGCATTCATTCATCAATTCTCTTGCAATTTCAGGAAGCCCATCTTTTTTTAGCAATGGTAAAATGGCCAGTTTGGTAGGCGCAATATTAGCTGGTATGCGCATCACCACACGGCTATCCTTTGTGCCATCTTCCCTGGTCCACTCTTCGTTGGCATAAGCCAGGCTGATGATGGTGAGGAACAACCTATCGAGACCCACGGAAGTTTCTACTACATACGGAATGTAGTTGCCATAAGGTTTTCCATCTTCTTTGAGATCGTTATCAAAATACTGCATCTTCTTTTTACTGTAGGTTTGATGCTGCGTAAGATCATAATCGGTGCGACTATGTATTCCTTCCAGTTCCTTCCAACCAAATGGAAATTCAAATTCAATGTCAAGCGCTGCATCAGCGTAATGTGCAAGTTTTACATGATCGTGATAACGTAATTTTTCCGTAGGAATGCCAAGGCCTTCATGCCATTTTTTTCTTTCCGCTTTCCAGAAATTGTACCACTCCATTTGTGTACCAGGGCGAACAAAGAACTGCATTTCCATTTGTTCAAATTCTCTCATTCGGAAAATAAATTGTCTTGCAACAATTTCATTCCTGAATGCCTTGCCCGTTTGTGCTATACCAAAAGGTATTTTCATACGGCCGGTCTTTTGCACATTTAAGAAGTTTACGAAAATACCCTGGGCAGTTTCCGGTCTAAGATAAATAGTATCGCTTTCTTCCGCTACGCTGCCTATCTGTGTGCTGAACATCAGGTTAAACTCACGTACTTCTGTCCAGTTACAGGTTTTGCTGAGAGCGCATTTAATATTGTTTTCTCCAATTAATTTTTTGATACCAGCGTAATCTGTGGCAGCCAATAATTTGTCCATTTCATCTAATAAAGCTTGTGCTTTTTCTGCTTCGCCCTTTTCTTTTAATTCATCTGCAAAGCCTTCGATCAAATGATCAACCCGGTATCTTTTATTGCTGTCTTTATTATCGATCATTGGATCGCTAAAATTATCGACGTGGCCGCTTGCCTTCCAGGTGGTAGGATGCATAAATATTGCCGCATCAATGCCCACAATATTATCATGAAGTTGGGTCATGCTTTTCCACCAATGATCACGAATGTTCTTTTTTAATTGAGCCCCCATTTGGCCATAATCGTATACAGCGGCCAGGCCGTCATAAATTTCAGAAGATTGAAAAATGTAACCGTATTCTTTACAATGAGAGATAAGTTCTGCGAAATTGTTTGCTTCATTTGCCATAGTGTGCAAAAGTAGAAAATAAACATTCAATAAATGCGGGTGAATGACATTGTCCGCAGGACGGGGAAGTATGTAAACTCACAAAAAGACTCTACACTTATTCCCCATTCACCCAACCTAAAAGTCCACACACGAATACAGCTATTGATAATCCTTTAAGATTTACATACATTGTTCAGAAATTACGGCAAAAGAAGTGTTCTTAAGGTGCCAATAATAATTTATGATCATCCTTGTATTCATTAATGAAGCCCCACCAAAAATATAACGATATAAAATTCTTCTTGGTGGCGATCGCTTTTATCAGTGCCTTCAACTATTATCTCACCTGGCACAACATTCGTTTCAACTGGTTTCTTATCCTTACCTACACAATTGATACAGTGCAGGGCTGGCTGGCCTGGTGGCTGGTGCGGACCATTATTATTTATCTTGATAAAAAGCTGCCGTATGGCAACCGGCCGCTAAAAAGGATAACGATACAACTGCTGGTTACAACAGCCGCGGGGCTGCTGGTCATTATTGGGTTAACCGAAGTGGTTAGTTTAATAGTAAGGGGACATACCGCACCCCTCAGCTTTTACTTTTTCGACGTCTTTATTTTTATCATTTGGTTTTTTGTTATCAATGGCATCTATATCGGTATGCACTATTATAGCGAGTGGAAGCAATCTGAACTTCAGCGACAGGAAGAAAAAAAAGTACGTGTTGGCGGCTTAACGGTAAAATATGGAAAACAAAACCTGCTGGTGCCTTTCACCGATATCCTCGGTTTTTATTCAGATAACGGCTATTCCGTTTTGCTCACCTGGCAGAATAAAAAATATTTTTCCGATAAGTCTCTTGATAAAATTGAAGAAGCGCTGCCAGGGGAATTCTTCTTCCGCCTCAACCGGCAGTATATCGTTCATAGGAATGCCCTGACAGGTTTTAAAAGAACCGGCGATGGAAAAATTGACGTACAGGTAAATGCTCCTGAAAATTTTCCTGCGGCCATTCCGGTTAGCCGCACAAGGGCAGTCATTTTTAAAAACTGGTTTCAACCCGGCGAAAACTAAAATTCACCCTGCATTTCATCGGCTGTTTTGCTACACTTCAACCTAAACCGGTGATTTGCAGAGCCATGGCTTCGTCGTTTCAAGCCAAATTTTGCCGCATCTCACCACGATACCGCTTCAAATAGTTGGCATATGGGGCACGCTGCCGTTGCTTTACAGAAAAAAAACGATCATGAAACAAACTTTTATTTCAGCAGTACTTATTATCAGTACATTATTTTCAAACGCACAAACGGCTATCAAGCCACAAACAACCTGTGCACTCGGTGTAAATATCAACACCAATTATTCAAAGGCGGCTGCCCTCGATTCTATCATGCAGCATTACACCACTAACCTGCTTCCCGGGGCAGCACTCGCTGTGTATTCAGAAAAGGAAGGCTGGTGGGCAGGAGCAAAGGGCTATGCTAATATCGAAAAGGAAATCCCCATGCAAAACTGTCATTTACAGTACATCCAGAGTGTTTCAAAAATGTATATGGCCGTAGAAATCCTTTTATTGAAAGAGCAGGGCAAAATCAACTTTGATATGCCCATCACAAAATACCTGCCTGCACGTTACAGCAAGTACATAAAAAACGCGTCCAAAATCACCGTACGAATGTTGCTTAATCAAAATTCAGGTGTGCCCGAATACAACACAAACCCCGCTTTTATATCAAAAGTTGTACAACATCCCCTGGAATACTTTTCGGCAGATGATTGCCTGAAATATATCGCAGGTGAAAATTTGCTGTTTCCTCCGGGCAGCAAGTATCTCTATACCAATACCAACTATTTGTTGTTATCGCTAATCGGAGATGCCATCACCGGCGATCATGCGGAGTTTATTAAAAAGAACATTTTTAAACCGCTTGAGCTTAACAATACTTTCTATGGAAACGGACACGATTATTTGAAAGGTTTGAACCTTCCCGAATCGTACTGGGATATTTTAAATGTCAGTAAACCGGCCAATTTTACACAATTTCAACAGATCACTGTTGTATGTTCCAAAGGCGATGATGGTATCGTTTGCACGCCAACAGATGCCGTGAAGTTTTTGAAGGGTTTAATGGAAGGAAAGTTACTTAAAGAGCAATCATTAAAAGAAATGCTTGATTTTATAAAAGATGAAAAAGGAAACAAACGCTATGGTATGGGCATGATCTATTTCGATCTTGGTGGTGTGCCTGCTTACGGTCATGGTGGTGGCGGTATTGGTGCAGGTTGCGGATTACTCTACATCCCTTCTCATAAAATTTATACCTTTTTTTCTATGAACCTCGGGGTATTTGTCGACAACGATCTTGCACACAAAGGAGATGAAATGAAGACTGCGATTCTTGGCACTTTGCTTCAATAAAAAAATAGTTTAGTAGCCCAATAGGTACGCTCTTGTGTACCTATTTTTTATTTACAGGTATTTTATTTTTATGTGAGTAGTATCTAAGTAAATATTTATTGACCAGGCGTTGGATCAATATTAAGCTTCACAGGCGTCGCACACTTTTACATTTTATCATTGGGGAGCTTCCCCGCAACTGTTGTAAATATGACCAGCAAATTTTCATTCCAGAAAAAAAGAATCATCTTTCCTAAGCCTCATTCCATGTTTCATCCGGTTAAAGAATTGGCTACATAATACTTCTAAAACCAGTAAGGCCCGAAGGGCTTTAATATGAATAGCCCCGGGAGTATCCCGGGGACAGCAACAATGCCGCAATCCAACCCCGGCAGGGGTTAAACATAACAGCACAAAGATTTTCATCAACCCAATGTCCTTTTCAAAGAAATACCAATTGCACGTGATACGCCAGGGCAAAGATCAATAATAGAAACACTTCATTGGTACAACATACCATTCAACCCCTGTTGGAGTTGGATGATTGCTTTATTATCAACCACTGGTTTCACCAGTGGCTATTCATATTTAAGCCCTTCGGGCTAAAGAGCTTGCGTTGTCGGGAATGTTTGAGTAATAGAAAAAAAAGGGTTGCATAATTGGCAATGTGAAAAAGGTAAAAAAATTTTAGCGTCTTTAACGGTTACTTACACAGTGCTTTGATGTGAATGGGGTATAATAAAGCCTCTGAGATTTCAGAGGCTCTTAATATTGATATGATATTATAATATTTTAACTTGCTTTTAAAATTGCAGTTCCTATTTTGTTATCCTGGTCCTCTTATGTTTCTATTCATCCAATCACAGGTACAATTTTTTTTCACCTTTACTCCTTTACAAATGAAAATTTTTACATTCCCCAGTAAACATTTATACCAACAGTTATTAACGCTGATAATGCTGTTGCCTTTAGCATTGGCTGCACAGCAAAGCAAAATTATTTCCAAAGAATATGGCGGCGCTTCCTATGCGGGAATCAATAAAGGAGAGGCGCTGAAGACCTGGTGGATCGCAGGACCTGTTGTGATGGATTCGGCAAAGGGGCGGGGTATGGAAGAACAGGAAAAACTTTTTGATGAGGATCTGTTAACCACTGTAAAAACGGCTGCCGGAAAACTTCCTCCGGCTTTTAAAATAAAAGGGAAGAGCTACAACTGGCGACGTTACACCTCAAAGAATAGTATCATCAATCTTGATTCAATTTTTAAGCGGGCCGATTACGCAGAGGCCTATGCGCTGGCGGAGATCATCGCCGATTCTTCTTACAATGCATTGCTTGGAGTTGGCAGCGATGATGGCGTGAAGCTGTGGTTAAATGGAAAACAGATCCATCGAAATTTTGTTGGCCGCGGTGTGGTTCCGGATAACGATATAGTGCCCGTGAGCCTTATAAAAGGCAGCAATCAACTACTCGTAAAAGTGCACAACATGCAGGGAGGATGGGGCTTTACCGTAAGGTTCTTAGACAAAGATGCGGTGACAAAAAAGCTGGTGTCTGCTGCTGGACGGGGTGATATGGAAGAGCTTAATATGCTATTGAATGCGGGAGCCATGTTGAATGAAAAAGATGCATCCGGATTAACAGCAGTAGGCGCTGCCAAACTACATGGAAGGGATGAAATAGTAAAATTGTTACGACAGAAGGGCGCCGCAGATAGTCCATTGCCTGAGCCGGATGTGATGATCGATGGATTGTATGCATCGCTGAATGGAAAGCCTTATCCGGGCATCGCGGTGCTTGTGGCAAAAGATGGAAAGGTGGTGTACAAAAAGGGCTTCGGGTATGCGGATATAGAAACTAAAGAACTGGTGACGGCCAACACTAAATTCAGGATCGGTTCTATCACTAAACAATTTACTGCCTCGGCTATTTTAAAATTGCAGGAGGCCGGAAAGCTGCAACTAACGGATAAGCTTTCTAAATTCATTCCAGATTTTCCGCGGGGTGATGAGGTAACCATACATCACCTGCTTACGCATACTTCCGGCATACATAGTTTTACAGATAAGGAAGGTTTTTTTGATAAGGTGACATCGCCGGTAAAGAGCGATGATGTGGTGAATAGTATTAAAAAAGATTCTTTTGATTTTAGTCCCGGAGAACAATGGAAATATAATAATTCAGGATATTTTTTGTTAAGCTTTATCATTGAAAAAATAACAGGCAAAAGCTATGGAGAGTATTTAAAAGAAACCTTTTTTGATCCGCTGCAAATGGCCAATACAGGTGTGCATGCATCAACGCTAAAGCTAACGAACGAAGCAAAAGGTTATACTAAAGAAAATGAAAAATATGTGAGAGCGTTGAATTGGGATATGTCGTGGGCAGGCGGCGCCGGCAATTTATATTCTACTGTTGAGGATCTTTATAAATGGAACGAAGCAGTTTTTGGGGGTAAGGTAATAACGGATAAAAATCTTAAAGCTGCATTTACATCGGTGATATTAAATAACGGTAAAACCCCAGATGGCGGACAGTATGGGTATGGCTGGGCCATCGGTAAAAATAGGGGACTGGACATGATTCAGCACAGCGGTGGTTTGCATGGATTTTTAACGCAATTGTCCCGATACCCGGCCGAACATTTAACGGTAGTGATGTTGACGAATGTAGTGCCGTCCCAGGTTGAAATTAATCCAGGCACCATTGCTGAATTTTATTTGGCAGGTAAAATGGAAAAGCAGCCTTCATACATGGCCCAGTCAACACTGCCGCAGGATGTAAAACAATACGAAGGAAGATATGACTTTGGAAATGGTGCAGTAATGACGATAACTTCTGATGATAAAAATTTATTTGCACAACTTTCGGGTCAGGGGAAATTTCCGATATTTCCTTCCTCACCAGGCGAGTTTTTCTGGAAAGTGGTGGAAGCAAGGATAAAGTTTATAAAGAATGAAAAAGGCGAAATAACAGGTGGCCAATTTTTTCAAAACGGCGGGGAGGTAAAAGTACCGAAGTTAAAAGATGAGATATTCGTTACGGTTGACTCCTCGATATATAAAGAATATGCGGGCAATTATGATTATGGAAATAATATGATCATTTATATTACAACAGAAAACGGGAAACTATTTGGAATGGCTACCGGTGAACCAAAATTTGAATTGTTCCCTTTGTCTGACACCATCTTTTTGATTAAAGAGCTAAATGCACGTATTATTTTTTATCGCGGCGATGGAGGAACTGTTACCAAATTAAATGTAGATATGCCGGGTGAAAAAAGAGATGCGCCAAGAATGAAATAAATAATGTTTGGCGATGCATATATACACTTTGAAAAATGTGCCGGTTACACACTTTAATAACTATTGTTGCGGTGGGCGTAATGTAAAGATTGCGGCTTTGCAGTTGCAAAAGGCGATGTAAGAATGATTCATCCGATAGCTATGTGATATAAAACAACTGGCTGAAAAAAAATATTTTGATGACAGTCTTCTTTAATAATTCATTCGCTAAACTTCCTTCGTAAAAATATCTTTAAAAATATTTGTCCCGGATAATTCTTCGATATCACTTAGCTGAAGCTCAAGCGCCTTCGTGCTTTTATTTATTTCCAACAACGATAAAATGATGGATAGTAAAAGAAATAGTAAGCTGGCAATAAATATCCAACTTGCTAATTGTAACCAGTTGCGGAAGATGGCGTACATACATAATACACAACATAAAAAACTTAACGACCCAAAGCTTTGCATGTAGCGGATAAGGTTGAGTCTTGACCGAATATTTTTTATCTGGTTCAGGATATTTTTTTGCTTTTCGGTTCCGTTGTATTCTTCGTGCAGCTTACGGATCAATGCGGCAAGCGATAAAAATCGATTGGTATAGGCCAGCATCAGCAAAGTGATTGCAGGAAAAAGCAAGGCCGGTGTATTGATGGAAATTTCTAACATTTCCAAAAGTACACAACCCAGCCTTGCGTTGAATATTTTACAACCTATTTTATTGAAAAGGTCAATGGTATATTCAGTTTCACACTAAAATTTCTGCCCATATTGTAAACGCCTTCTCTGCCGGTAGCTTCATTTATTGCCGCGTACTTCAACCGGCTAAGATGATTTTGATAGGCCACATCTCCCAAGTTGGCGGCAACAAAATTTAAGGTAAACAGTGTGGCGCCGTTATGATTTACAATATCAGTTCCGATGCCGGCATTGAGCAAGGTGTAGCCGGGAGTTGCAGTTTCAGTATTGTAAGCGGTGAAAACATTTTGCTGCGAAAAAGTATTGTCCACTTCAAATTTTACGTAGAAGTTTCGAAGGTTTTTTTTGATCTCTTTAAAATCTCCTCTCACTTCAGTAATTAGCCTTGGCGACGGAATGAATGGCAGGAACTTGCTGTTATCAATTTTTTCTTTAAACCTGCCTGATACCAGTGAAAAAGTGTTTTGTATATGCAACCAATCCAGTGGGTGCGGATGAATATCAATGGTAGCTTCTAACCCTGCAAGCGTGGCTTTGCGCTGATCAAATTTAAAGGCATCCAGTTGATCCCCATTTACATCTACGGTAGAATCACCGCCACCTGTAGCTTGTAACTTTCTATAAAAAATAAAATTATTAAAGCTGTTATAATATCCTCCAACGCTGAAGGAAATATGCTCTGAATTAAAATCAACTCCTGCATCCAACTGCGTGCTTGTTTCACTTTTCAAACCGGGATCGCCATACTCGTATCGTACGGTTCCTTCATGTGCGCCATTGGATGCCAGTTCAGGGATACTTGGCGCCCTGAATCCTCTTGCGATATTCAATTTAAGATTGACCTTTTCAGTTACCGCCGCAGTCATGCCCACGCTGCCCGAAAAATTACCAAATGATTTGTTGAAAGCAGCGCCCTTCACAGCCGCACCGTCCAGGAGGGGCTTCACCTGCAGGTCACGATTATCATACCTTGCACCTCCACTCAGGGTAATTTTTCCCATAGTTTTTTTTGTAAATAAGTAGCCGCCAATATCAAAAAGATCATAGTCGGGAATTAGCTGCTCAACACCTTTATTTCTATTCTGCTGTTTCATACCGTTTATTCCAAAGGAACTAGCCCATCCGTTCATCTCTTTAAGCCGGAATTGTGCTGTATAGGTGATGGTTTTCAGGTCAAAAAATAAGGCCCTCTCTTGCAGGTCATCTGCATTACCAAACTCCTCCCGTTGGTTATGCTGGAACCCGACATTGAGCGATAAAGTATTCTTTCCCATTTTGAAATGATTGTCTGTCGCTATCTTAAAATGACGAATGTGCTGATATGGTATGAGCGGTGTAGTAGATTTAAAATCGTCATCCGTGGCACGTGCAATGCTGCCACCTGCAATTGGTTTTACAAAATATCCCTGGTCATCTCTTTCACCTTCCACTAATCCGGCGTTTAAATCGAAGTTGCTGAACACGATGTGGCTGTATCCCCAGTTACCATTGTAGCCTCCATAGCCGCCGAAATTTTGCTGGTTAAATTTCGAATTAAAAACCCTGCCATCATATTTATTCCGGTAATCGGCAGCCGCCACTTTTGAGCCATATAAATTCCAGTTAATACCTTTTATATTACCCGCCACATTCGCATTCAGCGTTCTTGAGTTGTTGTTGGTTTGATAGTTAGAAAAAATATTAGCCTTGATGGTATTATTTTCAACAGGTACGTTGGTGATAATATTGATAACACCTGCCATTGCATCGCTGCCATAAATAAGCGAAGCAGGTCCTTTGAGTACCTCGATCTTATTGACGCTTGATTCATCTACTTCGATACCATGTTCATCACCCCACTGCTGTCCCTCCTGCCGCACACCATCGTTGATGGTAAGCACACGGTTATATCCCAATCCGCGGATAACAGGTTTGGAAATAGCGGGACCAGTGGACATGCTGGATACACCAGGCTTTCTCGTTAGGGCTTCAATGATATTGGAAGAAGCGCTCTGCTCAAGATCCTGCTTGCGCAATACCGATACCTGGAAGGGAACTTTTTTTGACTGCGTAGCGCCACTAACGCCGGTAACGATCACGGCATTATTTTCTACAACAGATTGCATTAATACAAAGTCTTTTTGTGTGCTGCCTGTTATGCCAACATTCTCTACTAACGTTGTATACCCTACATGCGATATTTCAACCAGGTGCGTTCCTTCGGGAATATTGTGTATCTCGAAATATCCATTGGCATCCGTGATTGCGCCTGCTTTGATATCAGAAAAATAAATGGAGGCGCTTCTTAATGGTAAACCGGTTTTAGCATCAGTAATTTTTCCGGCAAAATTGCCTTTTAAAATTTCAGGATGATCAGTCAATGTTGAAATAGTATGAGCCATTGATTGCTGTATCCCGGCGAAGCACGGCAATGCAATCATTAATAATTTATAAAGTGATTTCATTATAATAAATTAAAAAACTGTGGGGAAATAGGAATGCGGCACCTTACGAATTAAGCGTGCCAAAACAAAAAATTACGCAGTAACGGGTGGGCCCCTGAGTGCAGAAGTAAACAGATATACAAGTGGTATATCGTTATATAATGAAGCAGCAAACTTTCTATATTGTTTGGGAAAATTAACGCTGGTGTAAACCAGGTGGATGGTAAAAGGAGATTCAACTACAAGGTTATCGCATTGGCAATGGAAACTAAGTGGTACCAGGTTTTCGCCTTCATGAGAAGCTGCCTCGCCATTTTTAAGGTCGGTGTGATTTGCAAAAATACTATGTACCAGTTTCTTTGGCGTATTGCTCAAAAGGAACAGCAGTGACAGTGCCAATGCATTAATGAACCTTATGGTAGTATTTTTTTTCAACCTGAACTAAGTGAAACAAAGAGCAAAATAAAGCATAATATTTTACATTGATCCATTCCGATATCGTTGCCAGTTCTACTTTTCCTTTCTAAAAAAGTAGAATTAAAAATTTACCCTCCAATTTATTTACCAAATCTCCTGCCAATAAGCAGCTTAAATATCTGTTGATTACTGCCGGGTGTAAGCCCAAATAAAAATCCGGTTTGCAACTCCCAGGCGGGATCGGTATATAGATCAAAAATAGGACCCAACAAATGCTCCTGTTCCTTCCATGATGATATTTTTTTAAAAGTACCGAGGCTGCTATAATATTCTATTCCGAGGCCGAATTTTTTCTGAAAAGTATATACGCCTTTTACCTGCGGCGCAATACCCCATTCCTTATCAGCGCCTGTTAAAACAAATTCAACATTTGGATTCAGCGATACATACCAGTTGCCCATTGTTTTATCTATTATCGGCCGTATTTCTCCCTGCATTTGAAAAGCTGAATATTGATCAGGTCGAAAGAAACCAACTTCCATAGAAAGGCTTGCGCCGATTTTCCAACCCCATTCTGTGGGAGCGGTTACTCTTGGCCTGATCTGGTTGCCGAGGTATTGAAATTTACCATCCGGAGAAAAAGCAGTGAACGTATAAAATCCCACTTCAAAAATATTTCCAAAGCCGTGTGTGATCTCCAGGGTATGATTGGTCCATCTTGCCGCAGATGGATCAATTAATCCCTTTCTTCCATTGAATGTATAGTTATTATGTAGCTCGAATATCGTTTTGTTCTTACCTACTGTTGGCGAGGCATAGACCTGTATCTCGTTATCCGCCTGGCTAAAACAAAGAAAAGGCGTCAGAAATAAAACATACAATATTCTTAATTGCATAAGAGAAGAGATTAAACTATGTTGGAAAGGGAGCAACTTCAGAATTGCTCTTTATAGATATTCAAATATCTGCTCATAAAAATAAAGATTCGTTAGCATATAATTAACTCAAGAGGCCAGTGACATGAATATTTGACGATCAACGTCATTCATAAAAAAACCCCGTTAGCTAACTAACGGGGCCATTCCAAATTCTAAAACCATCTAGTTTTTAGCAACATCGAATTTTCTAAAGATGTTCTTTACGCTACTCTGAATTTCTTTTGAAGTAAAACGCTTACTGTCTACTTCATCAGTTGTCCAACCTTGCCAGATCACCTTATCGGTTTTTGCATCGATCATTGTAATAGTGAGCGTTCCTTCACGGGTTTCGTATTGATCATTATTATACCCCATGAATTGTGAAGGATAATAAATATAACTAAAGCGCCGGGTATAAGGATTAAAGTACCTCCTTGTAAAACTCCGGGAATACATTGGGTTTGAACTTTCCTTTACGGTTTTTTCTACCAGGATGTCGTGCTTTAAAATAACGTCCGGCCTTTTTTCATTTTCACTCCAACCTGCTTTTTCAAGCTCTGTATTTACGGCTTTTTGCAGATTTGCTTTTTGCAAATCATTCACCTTTGAATGACCCGAATCATTCGAATCATCTACCCATGTAAATGTTTTGTAATTGCCAAAATTTACTGATTCATCTTTTTCGATATGTGCTGTTGATGCGCACCCGGATAACAATAATCCGAAGATGGCAAACACAATTAGGGATTGTATCCTTTTCATTTTATTCTCCTGTTTTTTAAGTTATTTAATTAATGATATAAACGTAAAATCTTGTATTTAGATTCTCAAGATTATGTTAACAAATGAAGGGCCAGTAGCAGCGTGGCAGGTTGTTTAAATCAGAACGTTAACCAATTTTTCAGCAAAAATGTGTTAAAGAAAATAGCTGCTTAATTTTTTTAAAAAAGAAAAATCGAAATAAAAATTGCATAAAAAAAAGCCCGGAATTTCCGGGCCGCAAAAATGAATTTCTATAAATTTTATTGGATGTTTTCAATGATACCAGCAATGCCTTGTCCGCCTCCAACACAGGCCGTCACCATGCCATATTTTTTATTCAACCGCTTAAGATCATTTACTACCTGGATGGTTAATTTACAACCGGTACAGCCCAACGGGTGTCCCAGTGCGATTGCTCCTCCATTGATATTCACGATGTCAGGGTTTAGCTCCAGCGCTCTTATTACCGCTAAGGCTTGCGAAGCAAAGGCTTCATTTAATTCCACCAAATCAATATCTGAAAGATTAAAACCGGCTTGTTTTAAAACTTTAGGAACAGCTTCCACCGGGCCCAAACCCATCACACGGGGATGCACTCCCGCACTGGCGCAATTCACCAGTCTTGCAATTGGTTTTAAATTGAGCTCGTTGATCATTCTCTCACTCATCACTATCACGAATGCAGCTCCGTCACTTGTTTGAGAACTATTACCTGCTGTAACAGATCCACCTATTGCGAAGGCTGGCTTCAATTTAGCCAGACCCACTATCGAAGTATCTGCCCGAACACCTTCATCCGTATCTACCGTAAAATTTCTTTTTTGGCGCTTACCTTTTTCATCCAGGTAAACTTCTTCAACATTAATAGGAAGGATACCACTTTTAAAATATCCCTGCTTTATGGCGTTACCAGCTTTTACATGGCTGTTAAAACTAAAAGCATCCTGGTCCTCACGACTTACATTGTGCTCTTTTGCGACTGCTTCTGCTGTAAGCCCCATGCTTAAATAATAATCGGGATCATCTTTGGCAATTGAATATGCCGGCGAAGTTTTCCATCCGGCAGTTGGCACCATGGTCATACTTTCTGTGCCCCCTGCAATAATGCACTCTGCCATACCTGATCTAATTTTTGCCGTTGCCATCGCAATGCTTTCGAGGCCGCTTGCACAGTACCGGTTAATAGTGATACCGGGTGCATGAATTCCCACCGCTTTTGCCGATATCATTCTGCCAACCTGTAATCCTTGCTCCGCCTCGGGTACAGCGTTTCCCACAATCACATCATCTACCCGCTTTACATCCAACTGGGGTACACTCGCCAGCAATCCCCTGATCACATCAATGGCCAGGTCATCCGGCCGTGTGAACCTGAAACCACCTTTTTTACTTTTTGTAATCGCTGTGCGATAACCGGCAACTATATATGCTTCCTGCATGCTACACTATTTATTGTTTTTGAAATTCCCCATCTCAACTGTTATTTGTAAGATGGTTGTTTATGCAACTTTCTTCCTTCAAAGTTATAATTTATGACCGAAAACAAAAAGTGAAAAGTCTAACTTAATTTTGCGCCACATGTATAAAATTATACGTTCTTTTTTATTCCTGTTCGATCCTGAATGGGTTCACTATTTCTCTATGAACTGCCTTCAGTTCTTATGCAGGGTCGGATTTAAGAAATTGATCGCTGCAAATTTTAAACCTCCCGTTGCTACTCCATTTCCACTGCTGGGTATACAATTTCCAAACAAGGTTGGACTTGGCGCAGGCTTTGATAAAAATGCCCGCTATCTCAACGAATTAGAAGCGCTTGGTTTTGGTTTTATAGAAATTGGCACCGTCACTCCTTTACCGCAGGCGGGTAATGAAAAACCGAGGCTATTTCGCCTGTCAAAAGATAAAGCGCTGATCAACCGCATGGGTTTTAATAATGAGGGAGTGCGTGTAATTGCAGAACGCCTCCGGCAATGGCGTTTAAAAAATTCATCAACCAGCAAACTGATCATCGGCGGTAATATTGGTAAAAATAAAATCACTGCTAACGAGGATGCCTGGAAGGATTATGAGACCTGTTTTTTAGCCCTGCACGAGTATGTAGATTATTTTGTTGTGAATGTAAGCAGCCCGAATACACCGGGTTTACGGGAGCTACAGGAAAAAGATTCATTGGCCAAAATTTTGAAGAACCTGCAGTTACTGAATAGCCAAAAAGAATTACCAAAACCTATCTTTTTAAAAATAGCGCCGGATCTTACCACCGGGCAAATTGATGATGTAATTGAGCTGGCGCTTGAAATAAATTTAGATGGACTGGTGGCCTGTAACACTACTATTAGCAGGGAAGGATTGACTTCATCTGCAGCGACCGAAACGGGCGGCTTGAGCGGTTGGCCGTTAAAAGAATCAAGTACCCGTATTGTGCAATACATCCATCAAAAAACGAACAGACAAATACCCATCATTGCAAGTGGCGGAATATTTACTGGTGAAGATGCCCAACATAAACTTGATGCCGGCGCTTCGCTGGTACAGGTATGGACAGGTTTTATTTACGAGGGACCATCCATTGTAAAAAAGATTTGTAAACATATCAGGTAGGCGTGGCTTAGGTTTTGTATATGCTCCTATCCATACTTTAACCTTAAGAAAGCATACCCTACATTTGCACATCAAAATCGATCAATGGAATATTTATTTACGTCGGAAAGCATCATAAGTTTTTTCATTCTAGTTATACTGGAAGTAGTATTGGGGATTGACAATGTAATTTTTGTAAGTATCATTATGAATCGCCTGCAGAAAAAAAAGGACCAGGTAAAAGCGAGAAGGATGTGGATGATTACCGGCATAATTTCTCGCAGCTTGCTTTTGATGGGGCTGGGATGGTTATTATCACAGCAGGGAAAATCTGTGTTCACTTTATTTGGAAAAGGGTTTGACCTGGCAAGTATTGTGATGCTGTTGGGTGGATTGTTCCTGATCTATAAATCTGTTAAGGAAATACATGCAAAACTGGAAGGTGAGGATCCGAATGAAGCTAGCAGGAATCAAAAGGGGCTTTCATTAGGACAGGCTATTGGACAGATCATTTTAATAGATGCTGTCTTTTCTTTTGACAGCATAATTACGGCAGGCGGTACAGCCGACCATGTTGAGATCATGATCGCCGCTGTGATAATTGCAATGATCATCATGTTCTTGTTCAGCCCAAAAATATCAGGCTTCATCCATAAACACCCTACGCTTAAAATGCTGGCGCTCTCCTTCCTGGTTATGATCGGGTTAAGCCTTATTATAGAAGGTTGGAATGCACAAAAAGCGCATGAGCTGCACCTTAAAAATTACATCTACTTTGGTATGGCGTTCTCCTTTATAGTTGAGGTATTAAACTTGGTTATGAAAAAGAAAGCAGCTTCAAAAAGAGTAGTGAAGCTGAATGAACCGGTGCTACCCGACAATGAAGAACCCGGAGGTGACCAGGCGAATTAAACAAGAAAATGATCAGGAAAATTTAAGCAATGTTGCAGCAACCACTCCTGCTGTTTCAGTTCTAAGGCGGGTATCCCCGAGCGATACTGCAACGAACTGATGCTGAAGAGCATCTTCGATCTCCACTTTGGTAAAATCTCCTTCGGGGCCAATCAATAATACCTGGGATGCGGCTGGATCAATTTCTTTGATAAGTTGTTGCCGGGCGTCTTCTTCGCAATGAGCGATAAATTTTTGGCCATTCCTGGCCTGGTTGATAAACGATGTAAATTTTACTGGCTCATGCAATAATGGCAACCATGTTTGCTGCGACTGCAGCATAGCGCTCACCAAAATACCTTTCATTCGATCCTGGCGGAAATGTTGCTTCTCGGTTCTTTCGCAAATCAACGGCACAATTTCACTGACGCCTATTTCGGTAGCTTTTTCAAGGAACCATTCAAAGCGATGGGCATTTTTTAGCAGTGAAATTGCAATGGTTATTTTCCTGGATGAAGGCTGATGAAAGCTTGTTGAAATGATATTTGCAGCGCATCTTTTTTTGTTGTTATCGGTGATTTCTGCGGTAAATAAATTACCTGCACCATCGGTTAGCTGTACCTGCTCGCCATTTTGCATACGCAGCACCTGTGCTATATGCCGGGAAGTTTCTTCATTTAAAACAATCGTTGAGTCTTCCCTTTTTATTTCTTCTTTATAAAAAAAAGGTAGTGCCATAAATATAAAGGAGAATGAAGATCAAATTTAATGCTCATTCTCCATAATCATTTCTTATTAAAATGGAGCCTCATCATCAAAAGCGCCGTCATTCATTTTGCTGCCCTTTTGAATATACAACCTGGCTCCGCCACCATCTTCATCTCCCTTTACCGGCCTGAAACTACCGCCTGGCGTGCCGCTGCCAAAATCATTACTGCCTGAATCATCTTCCACAAATTTCTGAATATGAAGGAGGGCCTTCAACTTGATGGTATCGAGGCTACCGTTACGATGCTTGGCAATTTTTACATAAGTTTCGCCTTTATTACTTTCGCCCATTTCGTTGGCAGTGATATCATAATATTCGGGACGGTAAAGAAACATTACCATATCAGCATCCTGCTCAATGGCTCCGGATTCTCTCAGATCACTCAACTGTGGAATTTTGGCGCCTTCTTTTCTCTTCTCCACTTCACGGCTTAACTGGGAAAGTGCGATAATGGGTACCTGTAATTCTTTTGCCAGTCCCTTCAGATCACGGGAGATACGGCTGATCTCCTGCTCCCTGTTGCCATTCTTATTGTCGCCAGCGCCACTCATTAACTGTAGATAGTCAATAATGATCAAGCCCACATTATGCTTGTTCTTTAACCTGCGGCATTTGGCTCTCAACTCAAAAATATTGAGTGCCGCAGTATCATCAATAAAGATGGGTGCATTGCTTAAGCGCTCGATTCCTCGCTTGTATAATTGTTTCATTTCATGCTCCTCCAGTTTGCCACGGGAGATCTTTTCGAGCCATATTTCACTTTCGGCACTTAATATACGCTGTACCAATTGGCCAGCGCTCATCTCAAGACTGAAGAATGCCACGGCTGTGGGTTTTACCGGATTGAGCGCTGCACTTCTTGTGAGGTTTAGCGCAAATGCTGTTTTACCAACGGAGGGTCTTGCCGCTAATACGATCAGATCGGTAGGTTGCCATCCATAAGTTAATTTATCCAGCGAAGGAAATCCACTTGTAACACCGGTAATATCTTCATCCCGGTTACGCATGTCTTCAATGCGTTGGATGGTTTTTACCAGTACTGTATTGATGTCGTCAAAATTCTTGCGAAGATGGTTGTTGGTAATCTCGAAAAGTTTGCTTTCTGCATCATCCAACAGATCAAAAACATCAGTGCTATCTTCGTAAGCATCTCCTATTATTTCCCCGCTTATACGGATCAGCTCCCGCTGAATAAACTTTTGCAAAATAATACGGGAATGCGCCTCAATATTGGCGGAAGAAACAACTGCGTTGGTAAGCTTCGATACATAATATGGTCCTCCAACGAGGTCCAGCTCTTCTTTTATTTTTAGTTCCTCTACCACAGTAAGCAGATCGATCGGCAAGGTTTTTTGAGCCAGGGAAGTCATTGCCCTGAATATGCGTTGATTCGTTTCGCTGTAAAAACAATCGGGTTTTAATATTTCAATTACCGTATCAAATGCACTTTTCTCCAGCATAATAGCGCCGAGAACCGCTTCTTCCAATTCTCTTGCCTGTGGTGGTACTTTACCAAACACCATATTCCCCAGGTCGAGTGATGTTTTTCTTCTCGCTTTTCTGTCTTTATTAAGGTTAGTAAGATCCATGTGCAATCAGGTTATTCCTTTTTTAATGTAGTATAAAAAATTGGTTTAAAAAATATTGTGTCCTTCTTTATTTACATGTAAACGGCTGTGTTGGTATTCGCTTTTGATGCAACCGTTTTTTCTGCATGTGATAC
Organism: Ferruginibacter sp.; assembly: GCA_039922055.1. Taxonomy (GTDB): domain Bacteria; phylum Bacteroidota; class Bacteroidia; order Chitinophagales; family Chitinophagaceae; genus Ferruginibacter. The sequence continues at coordinate 42,141 of JBDSAP010000087.1, read as the reverse complement.
AAAAATTAATCAGGGGGGCTAAGGTAAAGGCAAAAAAGCTATACTTTATGCACATACTGTTGTTACCATCTTTTTATAATGGTTTCCCACTGTGAATCCACAGGCAAATGTAGCTTATTAAGGCTTTATTCACAGGGTTACTAACACGCTTTAATCAACTTAGACGGCATTAGGTAATAATTTATTAACATAGCGAACACGCCATTTTTATATTTCTGCACCAGCCTGGTATTTTTTTAAACTTGTATTTTCGCTTTCGAATCCGTAGCTTCTTTTCCGTAAAATCCGCAGTTTATTTTCGTCACTTTATCCTTAGGTATTCAATAACTATCTTTGCCCATCACCACATACAAATAACAAGCGATCAATGACGATAAGTTACAACTGGCTAAGTGAGTATTTACCTGAGAAAATAGCGCCTGAAAAGCTGAGCAAAATCCTAACATCTATTGGGCTGGAGGTAGAAAGCCTGGAGAAATATGAAGAATTAAAAGGTGGGCTGGAAGGCCTGGTTATTGGTGAAGTAATAGCTTGTGAAAAACATGCAGATGCGGACAAATTGAGTATTACGAAAGTGAATATTGGAAATGGTGAAACATTGCAGATCGTATGTGGCGCCTCCAATGTTGCGATCGGACAAAAAGTGGTGGTAGCAACAATTGGGTCAACTATTTACCCATTGAATGGAGATCCGCTTACCATGAAAAAAGTAAAAATAAGAGGGGTAGAAAGTTTTGGAATGATCTGCGCTGAGGATGAGATTGGCCTGAGCGATGATCACGGTGGTATTTTGGTGTTGCCTGTAGATGCAAAAACTGGCATTAGTGCAGCGGACTATTTTAAACCTTACCAGGATCATATTTTTGAAATTGGCCTTACACCAAACCGTATGGATGCAATGAGTCATATAGGTGTGGCGAAAGATATTTGTGCTTATTTATCCCATCACAATAAAAAGGAAACGCATATAAAATCACCCTACAAAAATGGTTTTAAAGCGGATAAACAAGAACTGCAAATAGAAGTAAGCATAGAGAATTTAGTTGCCTGCCCACGCTATTCGGGTATAGCAATAAAAGGTGTAACCATTGATCAAAGTCCCGTTTGGCTACAGCAAAAATTGAAAAGCATTGGCTTACGTCCCATTAATAATATAGTAGACATCACCAATTTCATCCTGCATGAATCCGGCCAGCCTTTACATGCGTTTGATGCAGACAAAATAACCGGCAACAAGATCATTGTAAAAAATGTTTCGGAAGGCACTCCTTTTACCACACTTGATGAAAAGGTAAGGACATTGCATACGGAAGACCTGATGATCTGTAATGCTGAGTCGCCAATGTGTATTGGTGGCGTGTATGGTGGCATCAACAGCGGCGTTACCAGGGAGACTAAAAATATTTTCCTGGAAAGCGCATGGTTCAATCCGGCATCTATACGAAAGACATCTTTAGCACATGGCCTGAGAACCGATGCCGCAACCCGCTTTGAGAAAGGAGTAGATATCAGCAACACCGTAAATGTGTTGAAACGTGCAGCTCTCCTCATCAAAGAAATTGCTGGTGGAAGAATAGCCTCCGATATTACAGATGTGTATCCTTCCCCAAAATCTAAAACCGAGGTTGCACTTAAATATCATTACCTTAAAAAGCTGAGTGGCAAAAATTATCATGGCGACACAATCAAAAATATTTTGACAGGCTTGGGTTTTGAAGTGATCAAAGAGGGAATGGATGACATTCGTGTAGCCGTACCCTTTAGCAAGCCCGATATATCTATACCCGCTGACATTGTGGAAGAGATTATGCGCATTGATGGCCTGGATAATATTGATATACCTGCCGCCATCAGTATTACACCATCGGTGGAAACCCTTGCCCATGAGTCTGCTTACAATGAGCGGGTGGCCTCTTTTTTATCCGGAATTGGGTTTAACGAAATTTTTACCAACAGTATTACAAACGCCGTTTACTACAAAGATGAAGCGTTGCAGACAACGGTAAAAATGCTGAATAGCCTAAGTGCAGATCTTAACATTATGCGGCCAGGGATGATGGAAACGGGACTTGAGTGCGTGGCATATAATTGTAATCGCCGTAATAGTGACCTGCTGTTATTTGAATTCGGCAAAACTTATAGTACATCCGGCGTTGGCAAATACAGCGAAGAACGGCACCTGAGCATTTACATTACAGGTAAGATAAAAAGCGATGGATGGAAAACGACCGGGGAAAAAGCTGACTTTTATTTTGCAAAAGGAATTTGTGAAAAGACCCTATCATTGACAGGGTTAAAAAATATCAGTTACAGCACGGCAATAAACGAAAAATTGGATTACAGCCTGGAAGCAAAAATTAAAAACGAGACCATAGCAAACATCGGAAGTGTACATAAGGATACGCTGGCAAAATTTGATATCAGGCAACCGGTTTTCTTCGTAGATATTCACTGGGATAAGGTGCTGGCCACGAATGAAAAATTGGCCATTCAATATACAGAGATTCCGAAATTCCCCTCTGCTATAAGAGATCTTTCTATAGTTGTGGCGAAGAATTTGCAGTATGAAGAAATTGAAAAAGCAACGGCTGCTGCAAGGGTAGGCAAATTACAGTCTGTAAATCTTTTTGATATTTTTGAAAGTGAAAAACTGGGCGGTGGCAAGAAAGCCATGGCAATAAGTTTTACATTTTTAGATGACGAGAAAACGCTTACAGATAAAGACATTGATGCCATGATGGGTAAGATCATCTCCAGCTATGAAAAAGAATTAAATGCAGAGATCAGGAAATAGCGGGGGCGGCCTACTGTTATTGGCTTAGAATACTAAATTTGGGTAATGTATGAGTGTAATGGAAGAACATATAAAGCGGGTCAATACCAAAATTCAGCAGTTATTGAAGCAATATCAGTCATTACAAAAGATAAATACACAGCTCAGTGATGAAGTAAAAATGTTAAAGGCATCGCACGAAACTGATTTGATCCGCACCACCCAATTGGAGCAACAGGTAATTATATTGAGATCTGCTGCCGGGCAAATGAGCGATTCCGATAAGAAAAGCTTTGAAAAGATCATCAATCAATATGTCCGGGAAATAGATAAATGCATTGGATTACTAAGTGAATAATTATGCCAGAACTTATACCTATCAATATTGTAATTGGCGACAGATCCTATCGTATTAAAACCCTCGCAAGCGATGAGGAAGTGATACGCCGTACCTTAAAAACAATCAATGATAAGATCATAGAATTCAAAACCCAATTTGCCGGCAAGGATATGCAGGATTATATCGCGATGGTCTTGATCTGGTATGCTACGCAAACTTCTGCCGATACCAACCCGGCGTTAGAAACAGAATTATTATCTGCTCTCACTAAAATGGAAGAACAACTGGATAAAGCATTGTAAATTACTTACATACCAGTCTTATCAACAGATTACTTCCAAAAATCATTATCTTCGCCCACTCATTATTCTGCCCAACATTTATGGGTACTAAGAGGATATCTAAGATTGTGAACCTACTAAAAACAAAAATTTTCAATGGAGCAAAACATACTTTCCATTATCATTGGAGCGATAGCCCTCGTTATAGGAGTTGTACTGGGTAAATTACTTTTTGCAAAAAACACAAAAAAACAAGTAGAAGACGCTGAATTACAGGCGCAAAAGATAGTAGCTGATGGCCATTTACAGGCAGAAAATTTAAAAAAGGAAAAACTGCTGGAAGCCAAAGAAAAAACTGTACAGCTAAAGTCCGAACATGATCGTGAAGTTTTGCAACGCACTCAAAAAGCTAACGAAGCTGAAAACAGGATCAAGCAAAAAGAACAATCCATCAATCAAAAAGAACAGAATCTTGAGAAGCAGATCAAGGACAACGAATCGATCAAGGAAACGCTTAACAGGCAAATAGAAGTAGTAAACGTAAAGCGTACCGAACTGGAAAAACACCAGGAGGAACATATTCGCAGGTTAGAAAAGGTTGCAGGTTTATCGGCAGAAGATGCGAAAACCCAGTTAATCGAAGGCTTGAAACAGGAGGCTCAAACAAAAGCCCTGGTAATACAGCAGGAAATTATAGAAGAGGCCAAATTAAAAGCCAATAAAGAAGCCCGCAAAATTGTTATTCAAACCATACAACGTACTGCTGCCGAGCAGGCGATTGAAAATTCAATTACTGTTTTCAACCTGGAAAGTGACGAAATAAAGGGATCTATCATTGGTCGTGAAGGAAGAAATATCCGTGCCATCGAAGCTGCTACAGGAGTTGACCTGATTGTAGACGATACGCCGGAAGCAATTGTTCTTTCGTCTTTTGACCCGCTCCGCAGGGAAATTGCCCGTTTGTCGCTGCAACGCCTTGTAGCAGACGGCCGTATTCACCCGGCACGTATCGAAGAAGTAGTGGAAAAAACAAAGCGCCAATTGGACGACCAGGTAATGGATATCGGTGAACGTACAGCTATGGAATTGGGCGTGCATGGGCTTCATAAAGAATTGATCCGCATGGTAGGCAGAATGCGTTTTCGTTCTTCTTATGGACAAAATTTATTGATGCATAGCCGTGAAACGGCCAATCTTTGCTCGATCATGGCGGCCGAACTGGGCATGAATCCTAAGCTGGCAAAACGTGCAGGACTTTTACATGATATAGGCAAAGTACCCGATGAAGAAACAGAATTGAGCCATGCATTATTGGGAGCGAAACTTGCTGAAAGATATGGAGAGAATCCGGCGGTGGTAAATGCTATTGGCGCCCACCACGACGAAATGGAAATGCAATATGTTATCTCACCCATTATACAGGCCTGCGATGCTATCAGCGGTGCACGCCCTGGTGCAAGAAGGGAGATCATGCAACAATACATCCAGCGTATAAAAGACCTTGAAAACCTGGCGCAGGCTTACCAGGGTGTAGAAAAAGCTTACGCTATCCAGGCTGGAAGAGAATTGAGGGTAATTGTGGAAGCTGATAAGGTTTCCGATGCTGATAGTGATAAGCTCAGCTTTGAAATAGCTCAAAAGATCCAAACCGAGATGACGTTTCCCGGCCAGATCAAGGTAACGGTGATCCGTGAAAAAAGAGCTGTGAATATTGCACGATAATTTGTTAGGTATTGAAAGATATTACTGCTACAGGGTTCATCCTGTAGCTTTTTTTTGAAGTTAATTTAGCTGACAGCAAATGATAATTCATCTCATTTTTTATATAAAGCCATCATTTTATCCCCTATTTCCCTTACGGCGAAAAAAAATTATACCAAACGTTTTTAAACTTGCTGATTTACCTTACCTTCGCAATCCGAAAAAAATAAGATTATGAACGCAGTAGAATTTGTACACGAGCAGTTAACAGCAAAGCCAGCACTTCCTAAGTTTAAGGCAGGTGATAACATAACAGTGAACTATAAAATTGTGGAAGGAACCAAAGAGCGTATCCAAAGCTTTAAAGGTGATGTTATCAAACGCCAGGGAACGGGCGCCACTGCTACTTTTACAGTACGCAAAGTGAGTGACGGTGTTGGAGTTGAGCGTTTATTTCCTTTTTATTCCCCAAATATTGAAAGTGTTGTATTAAATAAAGTAGGTAAAGTGCGTCGTGCTAAACTGTTTTACCTGCGTGAAAGAAGCGGTAAAAGTGCACGTATCCAGGAAAAAAGAATGGCTGTCGCCCTTAAAAAGTAATATTTCTATTAAAATATTTAAAAGCGAAAATCATATATTTTCGCTTTTTTCGTTAGTAGGATATATAAAAATGGTTCCGAACCTAACCTGAAAACCTAATTCTTATTTCCATGAAGAAAGCTACTTTTTTACTTTTGTTTATAACGGCCTTAGTTGCGATCAACGCCTGCTCGAGAAGCATTACCCCATATGAGGCAGCAAATGGAAAAGCTAAGTGTGGCAGGAGTATTAGGTAAGTTCATTTTTTTTAGATTTTAAAGGAGTATATTAACATTTATCAACTCAATATATTAGCTCCAAAAGGAGTTTATTAGACAATAATTAATTTATCTTTGTTTCTCAACTTTATAACTATGGTAGTAGCAAATGTATTCTCAGCGATCTTCCTGTTCGGAATGCCTGGTGGCTCTGAGTGGATATTCATTATTCTTGCAATCGTTTTATTATTCGGAGGCAAAAAAATACCGGAACTCATGAAGGGCATCGGCAAAGGCATGCGTGAATTTAAGGATGCAAAGGAGAATGTGAAAAGCGAGATTGAAGAAGGCATGAAAGAAAAAGACAAGGACCAGGAGCTAAGAGAATTAAGGCAGCAACTGCAACAAAAACAGGCGCAGGAATTACCTAAGTAGGCCTGTTTTAAATTGACCAACGATGGCTGAAGCAATGACAGGATCAGTATTTTGTCTATGCTTCAGCCAATTTTTATAAATACTAACCCAAGTACAAGACTTTGTTTAGCAATATTGAGGAATATCACCAACAGTTACTCTCCGGTAAAACGACCTGCGTAACTGCAGTTACACACTACCTCCAGAAAATAGATGAGATGAAACATCTCAATGCTTTTATTGAAGTGTTTGATGCAGAAGCGCTCGAAAAGGCTGCTGAGCTTGACTTACAACGACAAACTGAACAAATCAAGGGCAAGCTTCATGGTGTGGTGATCGCCATAAAAGATGTGCTTTGCTATAAGGATCACAAGGTTACCGCAGCCTCCCGGATATTGGAAGGCTTCACCTCTGTTTATAACGCAACCGCTATTCAGCGCTTATTGGATGAAGATGCAATTATAATTGGAAGATGTAATTGTGATGAGTTTGCAATGGGTAGTACCAATGAAAATTCGTCCTATGGCAATGTGCTAAATGCATTGGATACAGCTAAAGTACCCGGCGGTTCTTCGGGCGGAAGTGCAGTTGCTGTACAAGCTGGTATGTGTATGCTCAGTCTCGGTAGCGATACCGGGGGCTCGGTAAGACAGCCAGCGGATTTTTGTGGTATCATTGGATTTAAACCCACCTACGGAAGAATATCAAGGTATGGTTTGATCGCTTATGCTTCTTCATTTGATCAGATTGGTATATTTAGTAAATCTGTGGAAGATGTGGCCTTAGCCCTGCAGGTAATGGCGGGCAAAGATGACTATGATAGCACTGCTTTGGACAGCCCGGTTGACGCTGGTCAGGTAAATGGAAACGGGCAAAAAAATATTGACGATTCAGCATCTGTTCCAGTTCAAAAGAAATTTCGGATCGCTTATTTTAAAGAGGCCATTGATCATCCTTTCATGGATAAAGAAATAGCGGCTGCCATACAAAATTGTTTGGATGCTTTGCAGGAAGATGGTCATTCAGTTCAACCAGTTGAATTTAGTTTGCTGGATCATGTGGTACCGGTCTATTATGTGTTAACCACCGCAGAAGCCAGCAGTAATCTCAGCAGGTATGATGGTGTGCGTTTTGGACACAGAACAGCCGAGACAGTTGCGGATTTAACAGAGTTCTATAAGTTGAGCCGGAGCGAAGGATTTGGCAAAGAAGTACAACGCCGGATCCTATTGGGTACGTTTGTTTTAAGTGCAGGTTATTACGATGCTTATTTCAGTAAAGCTCAACAAGTAAGGAGGTTGCTGATCGATAAAACTAACAGCATTTTCAGTGAGTTCGATGCTATAATATTGCCAACCTCACCCACCACAGCCTTTCCAATTGGTGAAAAAACGGGTGACCCGGTTGCAATGTACCTGGCAGATATCTATACCGTATTCGCAAATCTTACAGGTATACCCGGAATATCCTTACCCTTGTTTAAACATAGCAACGGCATGCCATTCGGTCTACAGGTGCTTACGAATAAACTGGATGAAGTAACTTTGTTTCAATTATCAAATTTATTAATGCTTCGCTATTCGGTGCAGATTGAAGAAAATGTATAAGCTTTTATCCATATTATTTTTATGCGTGCTATCCATGAGAGTTTCAGCAGCTGAAAAGTCATTGGATGATGGTACGAAAATATTACAGGTCAATATTGCTGATACCATTGGTGACGAAAATACTGCAAAGGAAGATAAGCTGATTGATGAAGTCATTAAGACCCGGACTGTACCAAAAAAAGAAAAGGTCGAGTATTTTAACCAGGTTACCCGGTACGGTTTTAAAAATCTGTTTTCCAATTACAGCTATAATAGTTCCCTTCCATATACGGCACAGATAAATCCCAACGCAGAACTATTTGTACAGGATTATATGAAAGTTCATGGTAGCTATCTTCAAAAAATGAAAGGTTGGGGAATGCCCTATTTTAATTTTATTGATAACGTATTGCAGCAATATGGACTACCAAGGGAGTTAAAATATATTGCTGTCATCGAATCTAATTTAAGTACAGGAGCTACCAGTAATGTTGGCGCCGGCGGGCCATGGCAGTTTATGCCTTATACCGCAAGAGATTACGGCCTGGTGGTGAACGGTTACCTTGATGAACGCCGGGATTATTATAAAAGCACGCATGCAGCAGCCAGGTACCTGCTTTCATTATACCGGCAAATGCATGACTGGCTTTTGGTAATGGCAGCATATAATGGCGGTCCGGGACGGGTTTATAGCGCCATGAAAAGAAGTGGCAGTAAAGATTTCTGGGTACTCCAACAATACCTTCCTGCAGAATCAAGGACTTACGTAAAACGTTTTATTGCGACCCACTATATCATGGAAGGTACTGGTGGGGTGACCACTAACAGCGGAGTAGACCTTTTTGCAGAAACAAACAATCGAACAAATTATGGAAGTAGTAAAGTTGGAAACAATCCTTATACTGCAGCAATTGGTCTAAAAATTGAAGAACTGGTGGATGTAGAAATGTTGCCTATTTCAGGCAAATACAATTCCCTTGTGATTGCGAAGAACCTGACAATGGACATTGGGCTTTTCAATCACTATAATCCCAACTTTGATGATATGCTGTCTTCGAACGGAAGCTTTTCCTTACGCCTGCCACCGGAGAAAATGCAATTATTTGTGGTGAATAAATATCAAATATTGAATGAGTCAGTTCAATTATTGCTGAATGGCGCCACAGTACCTCCGACTAAGACGATCTATCCAAAACCAAAGGACAAGAAAAAAAACTGATCTACTCCAATATTTGTTTTATAGCAGCCGCTTTTAGCAAACATTCTTCATATTCTTCTTCCGGATCGCTGTAAAAGGTAATGGCGCTGCCCGCCTGGAAAGATAAATATTTTGCCGTGGCATTATACAGAACACTCCTGATCACCACATTAAAATCAAAATCACCTTTCGGATCAATGTAGCCGATCGCTCCGGAAAAAAGGCCACGCCGGGTGTGCTCATAACGTTCAATAAGCTCCATCACTCTTTTTTTGGGGGCGCCCGTCATACTTCCCATGGGGAAAGTAGCTTTAATGATATCAGTCCAGTCAATGTTATCTTTTAATTCGCCGCTAATTGTGCTGATCATTTGATGCACCTGTGGAAAACTGTATATCCCAAATAACTCATCCACCTTTACGGTGCCTTCTTTACATACCCGGCTAAGATCATTTCTTACAAGGTCAACAACCATCACATTCTCACTTTTATCCTTCTCACTTATCAAAAGATTCCCTCTACTAACTTCATCCTGTTCCAGGTTGTCTATATTGCGTTTAGCCGTTCCCTTTATTGGCTGTGAGTAGATCTTACTGCCGGTTCTTTTTAGATAACGTTCCGGGCTTGCGCACATGCAATATTTGTCATTGAATTTGTAGAGCGCTGAAAATGGATTAGGTGAAAGCGTAACCAGTTTCTCATAAACAAAGAGCGGATCGATTACTGCCTGCTCGGCATAAAATTCCTGGCAAAAATTTATTTCGTAGCAATCCCCACGCAGGATATGCTGTTGCAGTTTTCTGATGATGCTCAAATAATCGTTCGGTGTTAACCTGCTTTGAATTGTGATCGCCGAAGCATTTGTTTGCTCAATAACGGCTGAAGTAGCTTCAATAGCTGCAAAGATCGGCGCAGCCTCATCTTCACAATAGATCGTAAGTTGTTTCTCGTTTAATTGCAATACAATTTCAGGAACAAAAAAATGACAATCAGGAAAATCAATACCATCAAAATTCATGGAAGTTAATTGCTCCATTTCATTTTTAAGGTCGTAACTAAGATTTCCAAAGAGCCAATCATCTTCATTGTCATGAAACTCTTTCAACAATTCAAAAGCATTGCCTGCATTTGCTACGATGCTCTTTTTACTTTCTACTGCCAACAGGCATTCAAAAGCGGGTTGCTCAAAATGATACTGGTGGTTATCCAGTAAACAAAAAATGTTGAACGGTTGTACCCAGTTCAACATTTTATTTCTGAATTCTGTAAAATTATTTATCGGAAACGAAAAAGCTTTCTTCACTTAATTTGTTTTTGAGCCTGTTCCAATTCACCTTAAAAATCATCGTCATCATCATAACCTCCGCCGCCGCCATCAAGGTCGTCAAAACCAAGATCTTTAAAATCGTCATCGATCTTAAAATCATCATCTTCATCCTTTGCTCCTTTTTTTCCAACAGCTTTTTTTACCGCTGATTTTGGAACATCAAACTCATCAAAGTCGGGATCCCAATCATCGCCTTCTTCTCCTTTTTCCCATTCATCTTCAACTTCTACTTCTTCATCATCGTCCTCTTCATCATCGTCTTTACCTTTCTTTGCAGCTCCCCTGCCTTTTTTTACAGGCGCTACTTCCTCATCAAGTGCATCATCATCGTCGTCATCATCATCGTCTTCTTCTTTTTTCGACTTAGGAGAGGATTTTTCTGCCGCCTTCTTAGCAGGATCTTCCGGCTTCGAAGTTGTTTTTTTTATTTTATCGGATTTAGTAGCCATAATTCAACTTATTAGTACTGTAAATTTCTTATAGATTTTTAATTAGCCAAAATAAAATCAATCTTTTTTCAGAATATTTTTATTCCTAAGCTATAACGATCTGATCCCTGCCAGGCCCGTTGCTGATATATTTGATTGGTACTTTCAGAAAATTATTCATGTAGTCTAAATAATTTTTCATTTTCTCCGGTAAAGATGAGTAATTAGTGATATTGGTAATATCAGATTGCCAGCCTTCAAAACTTTGATAAACAGGATCGATTTGGCACCTGCTCATTTGGAAAGGAACAAAACTCTTTTCTTCGCCATTTATTTTATACCCGTTACACACTTTCAATTCGGGTAGTTCATCCAGGATATCTGATTTGGTCATAATGATCTGTGTAACTCCGTTGATCATGCAGGCATATTGCAACGCCACCAGGTCGATCCAGCCACAGCGCCGTGGGCGCCCTGTGGTAGCTCCAAATTCACTCCCATTCTTACGAATAAGCTCACCTGTTTCATCGTTCAGTTCGGTGGGAAACGGACCGCTTCCTACCCTGGTACAATATGCCTTGGAAACGCCATATACTTCCTTGATCTTTTGCGGAGCAATGCCCAGCCCGGTGCATACACCAGCGGAAATGGTGTTGCTGCTCGTAACAAAAGGAAAGGTACCGAAATCAACATCAAGCATACTTCCCTGGGCCCCTTCAGCCAATACTTTTTTCCCTTGTTGTATCTTATCGTTGATGAAGTACTCTCCGTTCACAATTTTAAAATCTCTTAGTAATTCTATCGATTCGAAAAATTCTTCCTCCCATGCGCTGATATCTTCCTGGAAATTGTAATTATCGAGGAGGCGCTGGTGCTTCAGCCTTATTTTAATGTATTGTGAAGTAAAACTTTTATCCAGCAAATCGCCAACACGTATACCATTACGGCCGGTTTTATCCATATATGCGGGGCCAATACCTTTCAGCGTAGAGCCGATCTTTTCGTTTCCTTTTGATAACTCACTCGCCTTATCCAGGGCACGATGTGTGGGTAGTATTAAATGAGCTCTTTCGCTGATGTACAAATTCTTCTTATAATCAATCCCCATCGATGCAACCTTCTCACATTCTTTTTTTAAGGTTACAGCATCCAGCACCACGCCATTGCCAATCAGGTTGATTTTATTTTCATGGAATATGCCGCTTGGTATCTGGTGTAAAACAACTTTTTGCCCATTTACATAGAGTGTATGGCCAGCATTCGGGCCACCCTGGAAGCGAGCTATCAAATCATAGTTGGGAGCAAAATAATCCACAATTTTCCCTTTGCCTTCGTCGCCCCATTGCAGTCCTAAAATTACGTCTACCATTTTTTTGTTTATCGTTTAAAAATATTTTATTGTTTGTGGCACTAACAGGTTAATACCGGCGGTAAAAATAAATTGAAATAAAACAACCACCTAAAATGAAATGCATTTGTTTCAAATTCTATCAACACCGGTACGCCTATTAAACTATAAGAGAGTTCATTTGAATTGTTGGCTATTAAGATCTTTGTTGATCCACATATTTTATCCTTTATAAAAACTTATCTTCGGTTTTATTGATGAAACTGAGACTATTTTTTAGAATAACGATTGGTTTATTTTGCCTAGGGATACAAGCACCAATCGCAGCGCAGGTATGTACCGGCTCCCTTGGCGATGCGGTGGTGAATGTCGATTTTGGCTCGGGAAATAACCCAGGCGCCGCTTTATCAACTTCAATCACAACATATAATTTCACCAGCAGCAGTTGCCCGAATGACGGCAGTTATACAGTAGTAAATAACACATCCGGCTGTTTTGGCGGTTCCTGGCACAATATGCCGGAAGATCATACACCCAACGATGTAAACGGCTACATGATGCTTGTGAATGCATCTTTCAATCCAGGGGATTTTTATCTTGATACAGTAAGGAATCTTTGTGCAAACACTACCTATGAATTTGCTGCATGGATTGCAAATGTATTACTGCCTACTGCATGCAGCCCTAATCCAATTATGCCGAAGCTGGTTTTTAATATCGAAACTATTACAGGTACAGTCTTAGGCACATATTCTACCGGGGATATCGGTTCATCCGCCAGTCCGACATGGACCCAATATGGACTATTTTTTAAAACTCCGGCTAATACCAATAGTGTAGTTATTCGTCTTACCAATACAGCTCCCGGAGGTTGTGGCAATGATATTGCCCTGGATGATATTACCTTTCGTCCTTGCGGTCCCGCAGTTTTTTTAACAGGCAACAGTAACCAATCAGACTTTGATTTTTGCACGGGCAATAAAATGCCTGTTAGTATGGTAGTTACTATCGGGGCTGGCTATACTGCTCCAACATTACAATGGCAGGAAAGCACAGACAACGGTTCTACATGGACAGATATTGCTGGGGCAGTCGCTGCTACCTATACTGTTACTAAAAGCTCTATCGGGATATACAAGTATAGGGTAATGGTAGCCGATGGTTCTAACATTTTTATCAGCAGTTGCAGGATAGCATCCACGGTGCTTACTCTTACCATACATGATTTACCAATAGCTACGGCAGCAAACGATGGCCCCGTTTGCGAAAACACCGTTCTCAACCTTAGCGCTACCGGCGGCGTTTCCTATGCCTGGCAAGGCCCTGCGGGATTTTCATCAACTGCCGCAAACCCCGCATTGGTAGCAAAAATTAATTCAACAGGTCAATATAATTTGATAGCTACGGACCAATTTGGATGCAAGGATACAACCTCCACAATTGTTGCTGTTGATCCACAACCGAATGCGACAATCAACGCTGATAAGAGTATTTGCGAAGGCGATTCTACCGTTTTGATTGCAGGTGGAGGGGCCAGCTATTTATGGTCCCCGGCTATTGGTTTAGCAACCACTACAAGCGCTTCTACAATTGCTAAACCAACGGATACAACTATTTACAGTGTGATCATTTCAAATAATAACTGTACTGACACGGCTACGGTAAAGGTTAGTGTTGTAAAAAAACCGGTAGCCAATGCAGGTGCGGACAAAGTAATATTGAAGGGCCGTTCAGTTATTTTAGATGGAGTTGTTACGGGTGGAGGGGCAAGGTATTTTTGGTCGCCCCCTAACTTCCTTGACGATTCTTTTATACAGGCGCCGGTGGCCACCCCTCCTACAGATCAGTTGTATACTTTGAATGCAATATCGAATCTGGGCTGCGGCAGTTCAACAGATGATGTGTTCATAAAAGTGTACAATGATCTTTATATTCCAACTGCATTCACACCCAACAATGATGGATTGAATGATACCTGGCATATTGCTGCCCTTGCAGTTTTTCCTAATGCAAAAGTGTTGGTGTATAACCGGTATGGCAACCTGGTTTTTGAAAGCACCGGCAATAATAAAGACTGGAACGGATATTTTCGAAATACGGCTATGCCAGCAGGCGCATATACCTATATGATAGACTTAAAAAATGACAGGCCGGTTTTGAAAGGAATGGTAATGATTGTAAAATGATTTCTATAGCACCTTCAAACACGGCTTCCATCTCTTGCAATTTGAATGGGCCGGCGTGCTAAACTTTATGCAGTAAATTATAACATTGAGTAGCTATCTCCAACTCTTCATTGGTAGGGATCACTAATATTTTAACACGTGAGCCGGCTGTGTTGATAGCTTCCAATTTTTTTATTTGAAGACCATTTTTATTTTCATCCAATTGAATACCCAGGTATTCAAGATCGCTACAACACAGCTTCCGTATTAGCGAATCATTTTCTCCTACACCACCGGTAAATATAATTGCATCCAAACCGTTTAATACCGCCGAGTAGGAGCCGATATATTTACGGATACGATAGGCATACATTTCGTAAGCAAGCAAAGCTTCTTTATCGCCGCTCTCGATTTTCGCTTTGATATCACGCATGTCGCTAAAGCCAGTTAATCCAACCATACCGCTTTTTTTATTCAGGATCGCATTCACATTTTCTATATCATAACCAAGCTGGTTAACGAGGTAGAAAATAATTGACTGATCGATGTCGCCGCAACGTGTTCCCATTATCAAACCATTCATCGGTCCGAGGCCCATGCTGGTTTCTATTGATCTGCCGTTCTTTACTGCAGTCATGCTGCAGCCGTTGCCAAGATGAATGGTGATGATTTTGGTGTCAGTTTTATTAAGATGTTTGATGGCCTGATCGCTTACATATTTATGGCTGGTACCATGAAAGCCATAAGCCCTCAATTTATATTCGTAATAGAAGTTAGCGGGGATGGCATAACGGTACGCAACTTCGGGTATGGTTTGGTGAAATGCCGTATCAAAAACAGCAACCTGTTTAGCGCTCGCAAATATTTTTTCAGCAACATCGATGCCCAGATAATTTGGCGGGTTATGCAATGGAGCCAGCGGAAATAACTTTTTAATTTGTTCTTTTACTTCAGAATTTATAATAACAGTTGCCGCAAAACTTTCACCGCCATGCACCACCCGATGACCTACGGCATTAATCTTCGACGGATTATCGATCACACCAATTACCTTATCTGTTAAAAGCCGGGCCACTTCCTGCAAACCTTCTGCATGGCCCGCAATTTCCATGGTCCTGCTTATAATCCGTTCTTCCCCTTCTTTATAAGTTTTGTGATGGATACCGGCGTCATCCAAACCAATTCTTTCAACAATACCACTGCAAACCACTGTGGCAGCAGGCATCCTGATGAGCTGGTATTTTATAGAACTACTTCCCGAATTGATGACAAAAATATTCATGCCTCACTTAATATTTATACCTATGAGAGATACTGTTTATTGTTGTGCCTGTATCGCTGTAATTACAACCGTATTAAAAATATCATCAACAGTACAGCCCCTGCTAAGGTCATTTACCGGTTTATTTAATCCCTGCAGCATTGGACCAATGGCAAGCGCACCTGTTTCCCGCTGTACTGCCTTGTAAGTATTATTGCCGGTATTTAAATCCGGAAATATTAGCACGCTCGCCTGTCCAGCCACTTTTGACTGCGGAAGTTTTTGTTTCCCCACAACAGGATCTACTGCAGCATCATATTGAATCGGCCCTTCAACTTCCAGATCGGGTCTGCGTAATTTTATTATTTCTGTTGCACGGCGTACTTTCTCCACATCTTCGCCCTGGCCAGACGTACCTGATGAATAAGACAACATAGCTATTTTTGGCTGGATGCCAAACATGCTGCTACTTTCAGCCGAAGAAATTGCAATGTCTGCCAACTGTTCCGAACTGGGATTAGGATTCACGGCACAATCTCCAAACACAATTACACGATCCTCGAGACACATAAAAAATACGGAAGAAACAGTAGATACATCCGGCTTTGTTTTTACAAATTGCAGGGCAGGCCGTATGGTGTGCTGCGTAGTATTAATCGCCCCCGAAACCATTCCATCTGCATCTCCCTTATACACCATCATAGTGCCGAAATAGGAACCGTCTTTCATCATGTCGGTTGCCATATCCATATTCACATTTTTATTTTTTCGCAACTCGTAAAGCGTAGCAATATAGTCCGGCAAAAGCGGCGAAGTTGCAGGATTAATAATATTCACATTATCCTTATCTAATTGAACATTCAGGCGTTTCAGTGCTGCTTCAATCTCTTCTGTTTTACCTAGTATGGTAAGCTTTACGACTTCCTGTTTTAAAAGTTTTGACGCCGCTACCAGTATACGATCATCGCTGCCTTCCGGCAATACGATATGTTTCTTTTGCATCTTCGCCCGCTTCACCAGTTGGTATTGGAACATCCTTGGAGTAATTCCTTCTGGATGAGAAGTAATGATCTTTGCAAGAATCGCTGCTGTGTCGATATATTTTTCAAATGTTGTGATGGCGAGTTCTATCTTGAATTTATTGTCAAAATAAATTCTTGATTGCACAGATCCGACCTTGTTCACTGTTTCGAAGGTGCCGGTTTCTACCTGCACGATGGGTATCACTGTTTCCAATCCCTCAATCAGTTTTACAATGGGCTCATCTGGTTCAAGCCCGCCGGAAAGTATCATGCCGGCCACCTTTGGATAATTTTTAGAGATATTCGCTTGTAGCATTGCAACAATGATATCGCCTCTATCTCCCGGCGTTACTATCAATGTATTTTCCTGTAGGCGGGTAAGACAATTCCGCAACTGCATGGCGCCAACAATGTAATGATCAACCGGGTTAGAAAGATTATTATGTCCGAAAAGAAGCCTGCCATCTACAGCTTCTATGATTTCTTTCATGGTGGGATTGCCGAGGTCCTTAATCATAGGAATTACCGAACTCAGTATTTCTTTTGGTAAACGTTGGCCGAATAGCTGCTGCAATTCTGCCACATACGGTGGTTCAATTTTATTGGCTATGATGGCTAATAATGGTATCTCCCTGTCTGATAAAACCTGTAGAGTAGATAGTACATTTTTTGTTATTTCTTCAGGCTTGTATCCTTCGCCTTTGGTGATAAGTATTAGCGGTATGCCGAGGTTTTTAACGATCTCTAAATTGGAATAAAATTCAAATGATGCACCATCGCCGTCAAAGTCAGTTCCATCTACTACAACAAAATCATTGGCCTCTTCAAGCTTTTTAAATTTTGAAATGATCGTATCAATGATGTAGGCATTATTGCCTTCACTTCTGTACATCAGCAATTCATTATAAGTAAATGCAAAAGCATCTTCGTAACTCATATTGAGACCAAAATGATTGATCATTGTTTCAATATAAATATCCTTGTTGTTTTCAGCGCTTTCCCTCACAACCGGTTTAAAGTAGGCGATCTTTTTGATCTTACCCACCAGTATATTCATAATGCCAAGTGTAATTACCGACTTACCACTATAAGGTTCAGAAGATCCTATGTATATGGCTTTAGACATGGAATTATTGATTTACCGTTTAAAGATGAGTGGTGCAAAAGTCGGGTAATTTTTTATGATGGAGTATGCTAAAGATCATATTCAAATTTCATGGAGATCATGTGTGCTATTGATATAAACTTATCCGGATCTGCAAAAGATCTACGAATGTATGTTGCAAAAAAAAGCTGCACCAATTGATGCAGCCTTCTTTAAAAATTTATTATAATTAAGCAACCTTTAGCATGCTCATTTTACTCGTATTGAACTTACGTTGTGCATATTCTAAGGTCACATCAAAGTTCTTTACTTTTTGAGAAGGCAACTCATACATTGCATCAGTAAGAATGCTTTCGCAAATGCTTCTTAAGCCACGGGCGCCTAATTTATATTCAAGTGCTTTCTCCACCATAAAATCGTAGACGGCTTCATCAAATTTTAATTCTATGCCTTCTATTTCAAATAACCTTGTGAATTGCTTAATCAATGCATTTTTAGGTTCTGTAAGTATGTTGCGCAAAGTTGGAGCATCCAGTGGATTCAGGTAAGTAATTACCGGCAAACGACCGAGTAATTCAGGTATTAATCCAAACTGTTTCAGGTCAACCGCATTTACAAATTGTAGCAGGTTCTTTTGCTGAAATTCCTGCAATGCCTTGTTTACGCTAAAACCGATGGCATGTGTATTTACGCGGCGTGCAATGATCCTGTCGACACCATCAAAAGCTCCGCCACAAATGAAGAGGATATTTGATGTATTGACCTTCACCAGTTTCTGTTCGGGATGTTTTCGTCCGCCTTGCGGTGGTACCAGCACTTCAGTGCCTTCGAGCAATTTTAATAGCCCCTGCTGAACGCCTTCGCCACTTACATCCCTTGTGATAGATGGATTATCGCTCTTGCGTGCAACCTTATCTATCTCATCAATAAACACTATTCCTTTTTCGGCCGCTGCTACGTCATAATTGCAGGCTTGTAATAATCGGCTAAGCATGCTCTCCACATCTTCGCCCACATAACCAGCCTCCGTAAAAACAGTTGCATCTACAATTGCGAACGGTACATTGAGCATACGGGCAATGGACTTTGCCAATAAGGTTTTACCTGTGCCGGTTTCTCCCACCATGATGATATTACTCTTTTCAATCTCCACATCATTCTCTATCTTTTGATTGAGCCGTTTGTAGTGATTGTACACTGCTACCGCCAAAATCTTTTTTGCATCATCCTGTCCTATCACATATTCATCTAAGAATTTTTTTATCTCGACAGGTTTTTTCACGGTGAGTTTATGATTATTTCCGCTGCCTTGTTTTACGTCGGGATATATCATGAGTTCCTGGCCGATTATTTCCTGTGCATGATCTACACAGTTTTCGCAGATATGCCCTTCCTGGCCGGCGATCAATATCTTCACCTCATCCCGGCTGCGGCCGCAGAAAGAACAATGTAATGTTTGTTGTTTTGCCATTATGATCCTTTTAAATATCGCCTTGTTTCCAAATTCGGGTAGCAAAGATACGCAAACCTGCACAGAACCTTACTTTCAAGACAATATTGCAGTTAGAAACGTTGCAGGGTTTTGTTAATTAAACCTACAGGCATTCCGGGTTAATAAATTGTCGACTTTGACAGCACCTGTTTCAATTGCTTCTTTACGATTGCCCCCATCGTTTTGCAGGCAGAAAATGCCGTGGTGCTAAAATGCTCATTGAGCTCTTTTCGCAGCAGCAATATCTTGTAGTTTTCCGAAAGCTCATCTTTTACCATCGCATTAAGGAGGTCCATTAATCGCTTTTTATTAAGGGCTACACGACCCTTCATATTGTTTCTTTCTTCAGCCTGGTATTGAAGGATATCATCGGTATTGAGCATTTTCAAAACCAATTCCACAAAGCCAAAATTCTCCTTATAGAATTGTGGCAGGTATAAAGTTTTTTTACCTTCATAGCTTTGCTGGTCAAAGTCGATGGCACGAATCCGGAAGATGTTTAGATGGTGGTTTACCACAAAATTGTAACTCCGCATATCGCCCAATAAACGAGCAAAACACCGTTCGTTGAATTGCACAAATTCCTTTGCAAACAGGCTTGCAGTACCTGCATCCAGCTCTTTAAATTGCTTTATATATACGTCTCCAGGAATACCTTCTATGTGCTCCTCTACCAGGGTATTATTGTGATACAAAAAGTTCGTGCTATCAGGAGATAATAATTGCTCCAGTTCTAATCCATAGATCCGGGAGGCGTCGGCGAGCTTGATGTAAAAATAATCCTGCTGGCCTTTATCCTTATTCACAATGGCTATTCTGAAGGGTACACTGTTGCCAAATTCACAGAAGTCAATACCTCTCACTGTCGACTCTTTCATGAAATCGGTATCCGTTTGCCTCTTTAAGATTGAATAAGTTTTGAGCAGCAACCCATTTAACCGAGCCTGAACTTTTACGTCATACACGGCATTTTCCCAATGGGTTAATTTGCCCGCTTTATCCCGCAATGCATTGGCGTGGCTATAGTACAAAAGATCTGTGTAAGAGATAGGTAAAACAATATCCCGGCCATTATTTTGTAAATAATGCTGCAATGCCGGACTGACCGGAAATGCCTCTTTCTGCATTAGGGGCCGATCTGCCTCGTTGGTGAGTTTTGCATTTATTATTTCTTCAAACTGCATTTGTACAATATATTTACAGGGCTTGCTGCCACAAAAAAAGCTCCATTACCGGAGCTTTTTTTATTCGTTGCTATCAGTAATTAAATTTTAGTCAGAACATTATCTACTATGCCATAGGCTACCGATTCTTTGGCATCCATCCAGTAGTCCCGGTCAAAATCTTTCATCACTTTTTCAACAGTTTGGCCACAATTTTCAGCAAGTATGCGTGCGCCTAATTCTTTAGTTTTCTGCATTTGCTGTGCCATAATTTCGAGATCGGCACTGGTGCCCTGGCCGCCGCCACTTGGCTGATGTATCATTACTTCTCCGCTGGGGAAAATAGAACGCTTACCTTTTTTTCCGCCACTCAACAAAATGCTGCCCATGCTTGCTGCCATGCCCATGCACACTGTTGCAACGGGTGATTTGATCATTTGCATGGTGTCGTAAATAACCATGCCGCTGGTAACCATACCACCCGGGCTATTGATGTAAAATGTGATCTCTTTACCTGGATCGATGGCTTCTAAATAAAGTAGCCTTGCAGTAATATCTTTTGCACTTTTGTCATCTACTACTCCCCACAAAAATATCTTGCGCTGCTCAATAAACTTCTTATCAAATTGCCATCCTGCCATCATTTTCTCCATGGGGTTTTCGGGCAGTTCTTTGGGATTCTCTTCTTCTTCGTTGAACCGAATCCTGCTGTTGCTATAATAATTAATCATGCTGCTATTATTTATAAAAATGTTTTGAATTTAATCTGTTCCAAGCTGAACTGCTGTACAAGAGTGCGACGCCTATGAAGCTTAATTGAAAAACCATCGCCGGGTACAAAAACCTGTACTTAGTCCTTTTTTGCCTTGCGTGGATTGATGGTCAATACTTCATCAACGATACCATAATCCTTTGCTTCAGCGGAGGTCATCCAATAGTCCCTGTTACAATCCTGGGCTACTTTATCAAAGGGCTGGCCGGTGTGATGGACGATCACATCGTATAGTTCTTTTTTAATCTTTTTAACCTCGTTCACGGTGATCTCAATATCGCTGGCTTGTCCGCCTGCTCCGGCGCTTGGCTGATGCAACATAATACGGCTGTGCCTTAATGCCGTGCGCTTACCGGGAGAACCGGCGCACATTAATACGGCTGCCATACTTGCGGCGATGCCGGTACAAATAGTGGCAATATCCGGTGTTACGAATTGCATTGTGTCGTACATGCCTAAGCCTGCATATACGCTTCCGCCGGGGGAATTGACATACATCTGGATATCTTTTGTACGATCGGTACTCTCTAAAAATAAAAATTGTGCGGTGATAATATTGGCTACTTCATCTGTAACAGGATAGCCCAAAAAAATGATCCTGTCCATCATAAGACGGCTGTAAACGTCCATTACGGCTACGTTCATCGGCCTTTCTTCAATAATATTCGGGGTAAGATTGGTTACGTTGTGCTTGATGTATCCATCTAATGTATTGCTGCTGATGCCGCGGTGCTTTACAGCATATTTTTCAAATTCTTTTCCAAAATTCATCGTTTGTAATTATTTAGGATAACAAATATAGTTGATTGCTAAACCCAAATATTATGCTGAAATAAAAATGGCGACAAAAAGGCGGAACGGATGTCGGATGTATGATGTCGGATGTATGATGTTTGGCGATGTATGATTTACCACGCATATGCATAAGTTCAAATGTTTTTAATGATACAAAAAAGCCGATGCTGTTTGCACCGGCTGTACCTATATATTTTATTAATCAGCTATTTATTAATGATGGTGGTTGTGCTGCATGCTGGTTAATTCCTCTGGAGTTACTTCCTTTTTTTTTGGATTCGATTGCTCTTGTGCCCAGTTGAATAATTTGTCTGTCACCAACCTACGATAACTTGCTTCTACCTGCTTTTCATCCTTTAACATCCTATCTACATAACTATCTAACCAGCTTGTATCTTCTCCAAGGTTCATGGTGCCGAAATAGCGCATGACCTCTGTTTTCATAGAGTCTTTCAACTCTTCCTGGGATACATCAAGGTTGTTGTCTTTAACGATCTTGTCGCTGATGAGCGTCCATTTTAACTGGTTGCTGAATACCGGAAATTCTGATTCTGCCTCCTCTGGTGTTTTGCGCTCCTGGCTACCGGTTTGTAACCAGCGTTTTAAGAACTCTGCCGGAAACTCCATTTTGGTTTCATCCAGCAAATAGTGGTACAATTGGTCATGTAATTGATTGCGGCTTTGACCGGCCCAGTATTGCTCGATCTCTTCCTTTAATTTTTGCCTGTATTCGGCTTCGGTTGCCACCGCAGCTCCCGGAAATACTTCGTTGAAAAAGGTTTCATCAAGCGCTCTTTTTTCTATCAATCCTATTTTAACGATCGTAAGAGTAAAATATTTATCTGCTGCTGCCTTGTCATCTTTTTCGAAGCCAAGATCCTGTACCATCATCTCCAATTTGTCTCCTTCGAATGCTTTTGAAAGTTGGGTAACAATGGAAGCATCTTTCGTTTTACCTTTTAATTCTTCCTGCACGGCAGGAGTTAAATATTTAAGAATTACAGAATTTTCCTTTACTACGCCGCCTTCAACAGATTTTCCTGTTTCATCCGATTCGGTGAAGAGCACATTCAAAACATTTTCTTCATTTTCAATTGTTTCGGGCTCGGTCATTGCACCTCCTTTTATCCGCATGCGGTCCACTTCTTCCTCCACCATTTCATCGGTAACTTTTACTTTATTCAAAGTAACATCAGCCTGGCCAAGAGATGCGATTTCAAACTGCGGCTTAAGACCGATTTCAAAACCAAATTCATACTCGTCAGGGTTATTGAGGTCAAGCTTGCGAATGTCTGCATTTAATGCAAGAGGCTGGGCGAAAATATCCGGCTTTTCAGTATCAAGATAAGTGTATAATTGTTTTTCAACCGTCTTCAAAACTTCGTCTGTGTAAATGGAAGGACCGTACATTTTTTTGATCATACCCGCCGGCACCATGCCTTTCCTAAAGCCCGGCATATTAACCGTTTTACTATACTCTTTTAACTTCTTTTCAAATGTTGGAAAATAATCTTCCTTACTTACTTTAACAACGATCTTGTCATTTAAAAGACCGATGTTTTCTCTTGCTACTGTAGCCATAATATTGCTTTTGTGCCCCAAAGGACGGAGGCCAATTATAAATTTTTTGTAACCTTTTAACAAAACACCCCCTCAGCAAAGAGAGGGTGTTTTTTGTCCGGATGATAGGGGTCGAACCTACATGGATTGCTCCGCCAGATCCTAAGTCTGGTGCGTCTGCCAATTTCGCCACATCCGGTTAAGGGGTGCAAAAGTAAGGGATTTCTCCAAAAGTTTAAAACAGAAATTCTTTTCGTAAATTCGTCTCAATACATGGAAGTAGCAATACCTATAAAAAAATACAACCTCAGCGAAGCCGAAGAAAAAAAGGAAATACTCCGGCAATACCGCGGCCTGTTAAAGGAATTAAAACCCAAGTTAAAACCGGGCGACAAGGAGCTATTGCGCACAGCCTTTGAAATGGCAGCAGAGGCACATAAAACGATGCGGCGCAAAAGCGGTGAGCCTTATATTCTTCACCCGCTGGCCGTTGCAAGAATTTGTGTGGAGGAAATTGGCCTGGGCGTAAGAAGCACCATTTGCGCATTGTTACACGACACGGTAGAAGATACAGATATTACACTGGAAGATATACAAAGGGAGTTTGGCGTCGAAATTTCGAAGATAGTAGATGGGCTTACCAAGATCAGTTCCGTGATCGATACCAACACCAGTCAGCAGGCTGAAAATTTTAAAAAGATCTTACTAACGCTTACGGACGACCCAAGAGTGATACTAATAAAGCTCGCCGATCGCCTGCATAACATGCGTACCCTCGATAGCATGAAGACGGAGAAGCAGTTAAAGGTGAGTAGCGAAACAGTTTATGTATATGCGCCGCTTGCTCATCGTATGGGCCTTTACGCTATTAAAACTGAAATGGAAGATCTTTCCATGAAGTACCTGGAGCCCGACACCTACCGTTATATAGCTCAAAAATTAAGTGAAACAAGAAGAGAACGCACCCGGTATATCAACGACTTCATCAGGCCATTAAAAGAAAAGCTGGACAAGGCTGATTTCAATTTTGAAATACATGGCCGGCCCAAGAGCATCCATTCTATCTGGAATAAAATGAAGAAAAAGGGCGTAAGCTTTGAAGAAGTTTACGATCTTTTTGCAATTCGCATCATTGTGGACAGCACTTATGAAACGGAAAAAGGCGATTGCTGGAAGGTATACAGCATCATCACTGATGAATATACTCCTTCACCGGAAAGATTAAGGGATTGGCTTAGTAATCCGAAAAGCAATGGCTACGAGGCACTGCATACCACGGTAATGGGTCCACAGGGGAAATGGGTGGAAGTGCAAATCCGCACTAAGCGCATGAATGAGATTGCGGAAAAAGGACTAGCTGCACACTGGAAATATAAGGAAGGCACTTCTGATGAAAGCCGCTTTGATAAATGGTTTCACCAGATAAGAGAAGCCTTGAGTAACCAGGATACCAATTCAATTGATTTCCTCCAGGATTTTAAAACCTCTTTTCTCGCAGAAGAAATTTATGTATATACGCCGAAGGGTGATATTAAAATGTTACCGATTGGGGCCTCGGCACTTGACTTTGCCTTTGGTGTGCATACAGCCGTAGGCAGCAAATGTATTGGAGCAAAGGTGAATCATAAATTGGTACCGATAGGTTATAAGCTCCGTAGCGGCGACCAGATAGAAATTATTACCAGCGCCAAACAAAAGCCCAGCCAGGAATGGCTGAACCTGGTAGTAACGAGCAAAGCAAAGCAAAAAATAAAGGATACATTAAAAGAAGAAAAAAGGAAAGTAGCTGAAGACGGCAAATATATTCTGCAAAAGAAACTGGATGCTATTGGTGGTATGATGACGCAGCATAACCTCGAAGAGCTGGCAACGTTTTATAAACTAAATTCTTCCCTTGACCTACTGTACGAAATTGCGATTAAAAAAATAGATCTTAAAGAATTAAAGGATTTTACTGCTTCTGGTGATCGCCTGTTTCTGCCTAAACCGAAGGTGGATCTTGAGTTAAAACCTGAAGTTGAGCATGTTAAACATTATCATAAAAAAGACACCGAGCTTATCATTTTTGGCGAAAGCAGCGATCGGATCATGTACACTTTGGCAAACTGCTGCAAACCAATTCCGGGAGATGATGTTTTTGGCTTTATTACTACAGGTGAAGGGCTGAAGATACATCGTACAAATTGTCCGAATGCTGCCCGGTTGATGTCCAACTATGGGCACCGGGTGGTAAAAACCAAGTGGGCAAAAAACAAGGAGATCTCTTTCCTAACGGGATTGAAGATTGTAGGTCTTGATGATGTGGGTGTGATACATAAAATAACCAACCTTATCAGCGGTGAAATGAGGTTCAATATTTCGGCAATGACCATGGAAGCGAAGGACGGGCTTTTTACAGGGAATTTTAAAATCTTTGTACATGACAAGGAAGAGCTGGACGAATTGTGTAACCGCTTGCTGACGCTGGAAGGAATTGAAAAGGTGGAGCGATACGACACGGAATAACCGCTCTCAAAACGAGAAATCACAAGGTTCAAAAAGGTCGAAAATATTTGGTCATTTTCAAAACAATTTCATTCAACCATAAAAATTAAACTATGCAGGAGTTAATTTCCCGCCTTACTGAAAAAGCAGGCATCAGTACTGAGCAAGCCAACAAAGTGCTGGAGACCGTAAAGGATTTTGTAAAAGAAAAGTTCCCAATGATGGCCGGGGCTGTCGATAATTTATTGAGTTCCACTCCTGCTGTAACCACGTCCGACACAGCTACAGCGGTGATCGATCCTGCTGCACCGTTGGTGGAGGAACCGGGAATACTTGATAAGATCAGCGATGTGATCCCTGGACAAGCAGGACAAAAAGTAGAAGACTTTGTAAAAGGTGCAGCCGATAAAGCAGAGGACGCCTTTGATGCAGTGAAAGATAAATTAAGCGGCATGTTTGGCGGAGATAAAAAATAATCCGTACAGTCGTAATTAAATACGAGGACAGCACCTACTTGAACAATAAAATTTTGACCCGGCATAGATCTATGCCGGGTTTTTACTTCCTGAAAACCGGTCATTTATATCAGCGAGCCGATCAGCAATGCACAGCATCTAACACCGTGGGACTGCTGAGAGCAGTACACTCCTTAACAATTACTTAGCGTAGGTTGCAGACCAGATGGGCTCCCGAAATTTACCCAATAGTATCTTTTTCGATAAATGATTTAAACGACCCTGGTAGGTTTGTTGGCCTTTAAAGCCTCACCCACAATATTCATTTCATCCGAAGAAGGAGAAGAAACGATCACCATATCTATCAAGGAATCGCCGATTATCGCATGCTCATCCTTAACTATCGTAGCATTGGGATAGTTTTTATTAATCATGCTTGCCGGCACATTATTTTTATAATAGATCTTAGAAACAGTATAGCCCTCTAATATATTGGTCGGAGATAGTTCGAATAATTTTGCTGAATTACCATACTCAATCACACCTATTTGCTTAATAGTATTCATACATGAAAATTTTATATTAATAAAATGAAACCAAATCTACATAATTTTGTTTAAACGATTAAACAATTGTCAATAGAACTTTTAATAAAGCTCTAATTAAGCGAACTAAGGCGATTGCTTATTACTGGCAATGACGCTGTTAGCTGTTTCAGCAGCTCTATGTTAAATTTATATTATCAAAAATGGTAAAAAGGGTTTCTTTAAAAGATATAGCTAAAGAGGTAGGTGTTTCTTCCGCATTGGTGTCTTATGTTTTGAACGAAAAGAAAACAGGCCGGATCGATAAAATAGTCGCACAAACTATACGGGATACGGCCAGGAGATTGAACTATCGTACTAACCAGATAGCAAGAAGTCTTAAAACGAACCGAACCAATACCATTGGCTTTATTGTTGCAGACATTTCCAACCCATTTTCCTCCAGCCTGGCCCGCATTGTAGAAGACGAAGCTGCTAAAAATAATTATACTGTGCTCTTTGGAAGTTCTGATGAGAATGCACTCAAATTTCAAAACCTGGTTGAGATATTTTTAAATCGTCATGTAGATGGATTGATGCTTGCGCCGGGTGAACATGCCGAAGCACAGATCAGGTATTTACAACAACAGGAGATTCCCTTCGTTTTAATTGACCGGTATTTTCCCGATATACAAACAAACTACGTTATTCTTGATAATTTTCAAGCCGCTCATACTGCTGTGAGCCACCTTGTCAATTGCGGATATAAAAAGATTGGAATGATCGGGTATCAATCATCCATTTACACTTTGAAGGAACGCACGAGGGGCTATTTGAGCGCACTTGAATCACTCACGGGCGTTATGGGAAATGCACTGCTGAGAGAAGTACAAATTGACGATGTTGAAGCAAACATAAATGAAGTAATTGATGAATTGCTCGCTGTTGATGAACCGGTGGATGCGATTTTATTTGCGTCAAACGAAATCGCTTTACATGGTTTAATTTATTTAAACGAGCTAAAAATAAAAGTACCTGAACAACTCGCCATCATCACGTTTGATGGATTGGCCTCCTGGGACTTGTTCTATGCACCGCTCACCTATATAAGGCAACCTTTGCAGGAAATGGGAGAGCTCGCTACAAAAATATTATTGGAAAATATTGAGAATACAAAACAGTTGCAGCAATTCAACTTGCCCGGTTCACTGATCGTGAGGGCATCAACATAGCAATAGATTATTAGTTATTTTGAAAGTCTGATGCGGTAGTTTACGATCTCAAGACTTCACGGGCAATGACTATCTTTTGAATTTCGCTGGTGCCTTCGCCAATGGTACATAGCTTACTATCGCGGTAAAATTTTTCAACTGGGTAATCCTTAGTGTATCCATAACCGCCAAATATTTGAACGGCGTCTGTACTTACTTTAACAGCCACTTCGCTTGCATAATATTTTACCATTGCGGCTTCCTTTGTTACTGGCAGATTATTCGATTTCAGCTCGCAGGCTTTGTTCAATAACAATTCACTCGCAGCAATTTCAGTGGCCATATCTGCAAGTTTAAAACTAATGCCCTGGAAATTTGCAATTGGCTGATCAAACTGGTGGCGCTCCTTTGCATATTGAACCGAAGCCTCGTAGGCTCCTCTCGCAATCCCAAGGCTCAATGCGGCTATTGAAAGTCTGCCGCCATCTAATACTTTCATCGCTTGTTTAAACCCTGCTCCTACTGCACCCATCCTGTTAGTATCGTGCACCCGGCAATTGTCAAAGATCATTTCGGCGGTCTCACTGGCTCTCATCCCCAATTTATTTTCTTTTTTTCCCCCGCTAAATCCAGGTGTACCGCGTTCCACTATAAACGAGGTGCAATTATCTTTTGTTCTTGGCTCGCCGGTACGGCAAATTACCACAGCAACGTCACCACTCTTACCATGAGTTATCCAGTTTTTAGTGCCGTTCAATATCCAATGATCGCCATCTTTGACAGCAGTGGTTTTCATATTGCCGGCATCGCTTCCGGTATTAGGTTCCGTAAGTCCCCACGCACCCAACCATTCTGCTGTAGCCAATTTTGGTAAATACTTTTCCTTTTGCTCTTCGGTGGCAAACGTTAAAATATGCCCCGTACATAATGAATTGTGTGCTGCCAGCGATAAGCCGATGGACCCACATACCTTACTAATTTCTTGGATAATAACGTTGTACTCAAAATAGCTCAAACCAGCCCCGCCATATTTTTCAGGAACCAGCACTCCCATCATTCCGAGCTGGCCTAATTGTTTAAATATATGAAGTGGAAATTCCTGTGTTTCGTCCCATTCCATCAGGTGCGGCTTAATATATTGATTGGCAAAGTCTCTTGCCGTATGGGCGACCTGTTGCGTAAGTTCACTTTGTTGAAAATTCATGCTGCAAATTAAATCAATTAAAGGCGACTTTATACTATTAAGACAGCCGTTGTAATAGTAATTTAATTAATAACTCCTAAGCATTAGTATGAAATTTGCAATGAAAAAAGAATACCTGGATTTATGATGCCTTAACCTAAAAATATAATGGCCTACTTATAAACCCCTGTGCATAAAAGTGATAAATCCATAATTGAGATACTATATTTGAAAACCATTCCCAAAATATAAAAACCTCCCCATGACACAGCTTGCAATCGAGCGGCAAATAGAGGCTATTATAAAAGTTACTAAAGAGGCAAGTAGAACCAAGGAAACCGCAAGGCAGTTTCTTATTGATGCTGGCATTCTCCCATCCAACCAACCTCAAAAAACACAACCCGTCGAAACAAAGAAATAACCTTTGGCATATCATCAACCTTTTCTAATAACAGGATTTCATAGTTGTGATAGAGCAATTGGTCTGGATGTCTTAAATGGGAAATATGGTTTAAAGTCAAGTAGAAATCCCTGGGATTGGCTCGGCGGAGGTCCATATTTTTGGGGCAAAATTCTTATAGAGCGTTGGAATATGCCGAAGAGTGCGCTAAACGACAGCAGAAGTTTAGTGACGAAATAACAACTCCCTTTGTAATTGGGGCCATAATTGAACTGGGGAATTGCTTAAATTTATTGGAGCCGAAATCTATTGCAATTATTAAAAATGCTTATGAAGGATTGAAAGAGTTATTTGAACAAAGTGGAGAATCTATGCCCGTTAACAAAGGTGCAAATAGAGCTTTAGATTGCGCGGTAATTCAGTATGTTCATCAGATTAATATTGCATCGGGGAATTTAGCCTACGATACTATAAAGAGTTCCTTTAATGAAGGAGGACAAGTTTATCCTTCATCTAACTTTACAGAACGTCTACACATTGAGATTTGTGTTATTAATCCTGAGTCTATAAAAGGCTATTTCCTACCAAGACCAGTCAATGAATTTAATTCATACCTTAATAGGGAATACAGTAATTCCGATTTCTAATCCCGGTGTTTACTCATTTTGCAGATGTAGGCAGTTAGGCAATAAATTGTAAACTAATGTGTCTCTTGCAATCTAATAAGGTGATGTCGAAATTAGGTTTAGCTTTAAAAAAGTACGCCTTAGTTCACTTTAAGATAAGGCGCCACTTTATTATAGATCTCATCCGTAATCACCATTATCTTTTTAACATCTTCAACAGCCGCATAATTTCCATGCTGGGTGCGGTACTGAACAATCGCATTGCCGATGGCATAACGCAGGTAAGGATGGGCTTTCAAGTCATCGATCGAAGCGGTATTGATATTGATCTGTTTGATAGCGGCAGCTTCGATCCGCAATTTTCCTTTTATCTTCTGAAAGGTTGAATCGGGCAGTCCAAATGTTTCACCTACCTGTTCAATTTTGTAAAATCCGCCAAGCTTATCCCGAAAATTAATGATACGCTGCGATAGCTTAGCGCCAATTCCCGGCAATGCGATCCATGCTGTTGTATCCGCAGTATTGATATCTACAATTGCCGGTGCTGATACGTGTTTTTCATATTTATTTCGTTCTTCAAAAGTTTTCTTTTCATAGTTGTTTGATGCAAACTGGCCCTGGATTTTTACGTAAGGAAGCAGTCTCTGCACTTCATTGGGATGCAGTCCCCATATTTTACTGATATCATCCGGCTTATAAAATTTTCCACCTTTCGAAATATATTTTTGCAGGGTAATAATTGTTTTCTCCCGAACCCCTAACCTCTTCCATTCATCGGCAGTGGCGGTATTGGGATCAAAATAAAATAGCTCGCCCTTTATTTCTTTGTTTGCATATTCATTTGCTGGTGATGAATAATTATTGTCAAAGTTTTTATTACCGTTATATCTTTTTGCAAATGAGCGAGCGCTGTCGACCTGTTTAACTTTTAATAAGGCGATCTCCTTTTCAAAGCTGGAATGATCATAAGTTTTTGCTTTAATGAAATAAGGAAAAAAGAGAGGGATGACAATAAAGAAAACTATTAAAAAAAGCAGGGCAATAATGCCTTTTCGTTCTTTTTTGGAAAAGCCGAGGTAGTCGGTCGCAAAATGTTTCCACATTGGTAGTAAGGATTAGCTTCCAATGTAATAAGTTTAATTTGGATTTGCAATATCCTTTCATTCATACTATGTAAAGGAAAGCTGCAATCCATCGTAAGCCAGTTGTATTCCTTGCGGTAATTGCGAATTGATATCATCGTGTTTGCCCAACTGGTGACTTATATGTGTACAATAACTGTTGGGGATCTGTAATTCATTGATCAATTCTACGGCTTCATCCAATGTATAATGAGATATGTGCTTCATGTGACGCAGCGCATTGATCACAAATACCTCGCTGCCCCTGATCTTTTCCTTTTCAGAATGGTCGATCCTGTTTGCATCCGTGATGTAAGTAAATTTCCCAAAACGATACCCGTACACCGGCATTTTAAGGTGCCATACCAGCACGGGAACCACAGGAATATCGCCGATATAAAAGGGCGTTTCATCAATAGTATTGAGATTTATTTCCGGTAGCCCGGGATATTTTTTATCTGAAAAAACGTAGGAGAATTCTCTTTTCAGGGATTCTTCGGTTAAAGAATTGGCATATACTTCCATCGCTTTACCTGAAAAAAAAGTAAAAGCCTTTACATCGTCCAGGCCGGCAATATGATCCTTGTGCGGATGGGTAAATAATACTGCATCCAGTTTTTTTACCTCCTCCCTCAGCATCTGTGTTCGAAAATCTGGCGTGGAGTCTACCACGAAAGCGGTAAGCTGGCTTTGCACCAGGATGCTGCTACGCAAACGCTTATCTTTTAAATTGGTGGAAGAACAAACCGGGCAATCGCAGGCGATCATGGGAACGCCGCTGCTGGTACCGGTGCCGAGAAATGTTATTTTAATTGGGGGGCATTGCACCGGGCAAAATTAAGTAATTGAGATTAGCAAAAGGTAGAATGCAATGCTATAGGAAATGCAGCCGGGGTATTTTTAATTATTTATCATTCGCCACACTCATTACCTCATCATACATTTTTTGGCTTTCATGTGTGAGTGCATCAAAATTAATTTCCAGTTGGGGCATCAGGTCGATGAGGGTGTTGATCCTTCCTTCCACCTGGAAAAACTTATTAAGCACAATTACTTTCTTTTCCTGCAAAATACAATAGCCGCTTTGAAAAGTGCCTCGCTCGTAGCGGATAATATAACCGCTTTCTTCCGCCACCTTTTCAATCTTATCTAATATGTTCTGTGTGTATTTCATGCCCTAAATCCCTAAAGGGACTTTTGAAGATTTTTAATCAAATGCAACCTCCCATAAATTAGGAGTTAAACAAAATAAAATTTTCAACAACCGTTAATAACTAAATCATAAACTAACCCAGACTTATATAAGATTTAAAAATTAAAGTCTCTTGCTAAGCCACTTCAGGGGTTTGGGACATTGCCTTATTTATTTGTCATCCGTATCACAGGCACGATCATTTCCTCTAAACTGATGCCGCCATGTTGAAATGTATTACGGTAATAATTTACAAAATGATTGTAATTATTCGGGTAGCAAAGAAACTGGTCGCCTTTAGCAAAAATGAAAGAAGAATTTACATTGGGTACTGGCAACCCGGCCTGCCGCGGATCTTTAAATGCCAGCACATCTTTTTGTTCATAATTTAAATTACGACCATGTTTGTAACGCAGGTTCGCAGTAGTTTGTTTATCGCCGATTACTTTGGCCGGAGTTTTCACCCGTACACTTCCATGATCGGTACCGACGATCACCGTAATTTTTTTGTCAGCTATTTTCTTTAACGCCTGGTGAAGCGGCGAATGTTCAAACCAACTGTGCGTTATACTCCGGTAACTTGTTTCATCGCCTGCAAGCTCTTTCAATACTTCCATTTCTGTACGGGCATGACTCAGCATATCTACAAAATTATAAACGATCACATTGATATCGTTTTGCAGCATGTTATGAATATTGTCCACCAGCTTTTGACCATCATGGTTATTCGTGATCTTGGTTTAAGAATATTTAAGATCAGATTTGCCAAGACGCTTTAACTGTGCTTTAAAAAACTCTTCTTCAAACATATTCTTTCCTCCTTCCTCATCATCATTCTTCCATTGCACCGGGAATTGCTTTTCAATATCAACGGGCAGCAAACCAGCAAAGATCGCATTGCGGGCATATTGTGTGGCAGTTGGTAATATGGAATAAAAAGTTTCTTCCTCATGGATGCGAAAGCTTTCAGCGAATATTGGTTGGATGGTTTTCCACTGATCGAAACGTAAATTATCAATCAATACAAAAAATAAAGGCGTGCCTTTTTCTAAATGCGGCAACACTTTAAACTTCATCATAGTGTTGCTCATGATGGGACTATCAGCACTTTTAGCGCCTACCCAGGAGGCATAGTTCTTTGATATAAATTTAAAAAACTCTGTATTGGCTTCTGCCTTTTGTGACTGAAAAACTTCCTGCATTTCAGGGCTGTCGCTTTTCTTCATTTCCAGTTCCCAATACACCAATTTTTTATAAATCTCCATCCACTCATTATAACCTGGATTATCGTTGAGCGCCATGAATAAGCTGCGAAAGTCCTGCTGATAAGCGGAGGTAGTTTTTTCGGCTACCAGCCTTTTATTATCTATCAGTTTTTTTAAGCTTAGCCATACCTGGTTTGGGTTTACCGGCTTTATGAGGTAATCACTTATTTGAGAACCGATCGCTTCATCCATCAGGTTTTCGGCTTCGTTTTTAGTGATCAATACTACAGGCAGGTTACTGTTTACTTCTTTTATTTGTTGCAATGTTTGCAGCCCTGTAATGCCAGGCATACTTTCATCTATTAACACCACATCCACAATATTCGACTTCACATATTCCACCGCATCAAAACCATTGGTTTTTGTCTGCACTTCATAACCTTTGTTTTCTAAAAATAATATCTGCGAAGTAAGGCTGTCAATTTCGTCATCTACCCAAAGTACTTTTGTTATGCTCATGAAATTTTTTTTAAATGCTGAATATTGAATTTTTTACTAACCAGATCGGTAGTCAAGAACTAAGCCGAAAGTTTAATTTTTTAATTATTTCTTATCTGTATTCGTTTGCGTCGAGGCACCAATTGTGCCATTTATTTTTGAAACTATCGTGGGCAACTTATGCAGGTAAACTCTATAAGATGTGAATGGTACCGGTTTAGTAATCGTTGCTAATCGCACAAATTTAATTTTTTAAACATAGGCTTAACTCCTTTATTTAGCTTTGTATATCTTTTAACAAACCGTCTGCATTGAAGGTACACCATAAAGCAAACTATAAAACACCTAATGCCATTCCGAAAAATAATAAATGATCCCGTTTACGGGTTCATTACCATTGATGATGAGCTCATATTTGAAATTATTGCTCATCCATATTATCAAAGGCTGCGCCGCATACACCAGATGGCAATGGCTTACCTGGTATATCCCGGCGCTGTGCATACAAGATTGCATCATTCCCTTGGAGCGTATCATTTAATGTGCAATGCACTGGATACTTTAAAAAGCAAGAACATCGACATCAGTATGGAGGAAGAGCAGGGAGCAAAAATCGCCATCCTGCTACATGATATTGGCCACGGACCTTTTAGTCATGCATTAGAGAATGTGCTGATAAAAGACATGCATCATGAAGCCATCTCATTATTATTGATGGAAGATCTGAACAAGCAAATGAACGGGCAACTGCAACTTGCAATAAATATTTTCACCAACAAATACCACAAAAAATTTCTGTACCAGCTCGTTAGCGGGCAGTTGGATGTTGATAGAATGGACTACCTGACAAGAGACAGTTTTTTTTCCGGGGTAAGCGAGGGCGTGATCAGCTACGACCGCATACTAAAGATGCTAACGGTACACAATGGTGAATTAATGGTAGAAGAGAAAGCAATCTATTCCATTGAAAAATTTTTGGTATCAAGACGATTAATGTACTGGCAGGTTTACTTACACAAAACAGTTTTGTGTGCGGAGCAAATGTTGCAACAAATCATAAAAAGAGCCAAACAAATAAAAGCATCTACCCAATCTCCATTGAGCAAGTTTATAGAAGGACCCGTTGAAAATGTAACCCTTGAAGAATTCTGTAGTTTGGATGATTATGATGTAGTTTCAGGCATTAAGGGCTGGTGCACACATGAGGATGTTGTATTATCTTTTTTATCCAAGAGCATCACCAACCGCTACCTGCTGAAAATAAAATATTTTGCAGAGCCTGTATCAAAGCAATTGCTGGAAGAGAAAACAGCAGAGGCTATGGATAAAATGAACCTAAGCAGGGAGGATGCGGCATGGTTAGTGTTTACCGGCGAAGCCGTGAGCAGTACATATAATTTTAAAGATGAGCATATTCATATCTTATTCAAGGATGGATCTGTAAAAGATATTTCCGAAGTGGACGATGCCCTCATCAGCCAAAACCTCGGTGGCAAAATTAAAAAATATTACATTTGCTATTTAAGGTAGTCTCCGGCAATTGGCTGCTATACATACCGCGATGGTTGTAAAATTTTCAGAACAAACAGAACGAAAAAGCAATCGCTAATTATGCAATTTTCAGCAGCACAAATAGCCATGATGACCAATGGCAGGATTGAAGGAGAAGCAGGCACACTGGTTGATTCCATTGGCAAAATTGAAGAAGCCAACCAAGGTCAACTTACTTTTCTTGCCAATCCCAAATACGAAGAATATTTATATCTCACCAAAGCATCCATCATTATTGTAAATGATTCCCAGGAGCTGAAGCAACCGATAACAGCCACCCTAATACGAGTACCGGATGCGTACAGCGCCTTTGCAACTCTACTCGATACATACCAGCAATTACAACTACAGCAATTAACCGGAATTGAACAGCCATGTTATATTCATGCTACTGCAAAAGTCGCCGATGCTGTATATATTGGCGCTTTCGCCTACATTGGCGAAAATGCCATCATTGGCAATGGCGCAAAAATATTTCCGGGGGTATACGTGGGTAGAAATGTGATCGTGGGGGAAAATTCTATCATTCATCCTGGCGTAAAAATATACCATGAATGCGTGGTAGGAAATAATGTAGTGATACATGCCGGTACCGTTATTGGAGGCGATGGTTTCGGTTTTGCTCCGCAACCTGATGGGACGTTTAAAAAAGTGCCGCAGATCGGTAACGTGGTGATAGAAGATAATGTGGAGATCGGCGCCAATACTACCATTGACCGGGGAACGATTGGCAGCACATTAATTAAAGCAGGCGCCAAATTAGACAACCTTCTCCAGATCGCTCATAATGTAGAAGTAGGTAATAATTCAGTGATTGCAGCACAAGCGGGAATAAGCGGCAGCACCAAAGTCGGCAATAATGTAATGATCGGGGGACAGGTAGGTATTGTGGGGCATTTGCAAATAGCCGATGGCAGCAAAATAAATGCACAAAGCGGTGTAAGTAAATCTATCAAAACACCCAATACTGCCGTTACCGGTTCGCCAGCATACGACTATACTGCTTCTCTCCGGAGCCAGGCGCTATCGAGAAAACTTCCTGACCTTGAAAAAAGAATTAAAGAGTTGGAAGAGGCTCTTAAAGATATTAAGGAAAAAACCAGTTAGGCTCCTTCATATAGCTTTCCATTCTCACAAAAAACAAACAGCTTATTATTTTTCCTATTCTTTCCGGTATATCGCTGGTGTTACTAATGGGCCTTTTTATGCTGAGGATTATGACCTCGGCCGGTTGGGACGTGGACTACTTTTTAGGACGGGCTTTTACTTCACCTGCACTTCTTCACCAAGTCGCTCTTCAGCCGCATTACTACCGATTGCAATTTTATAATTGCCCTTGTATAATTTCCAGGCATTCTTTGTAGTATCCCATTTTTGTAATTCAGTGAGCGCAATATTGAACGTGGCAATTGCTTCGCCTGCTATATTTATACTTAACCGTTTGAAAGCTTTTAATTCCTTTTGCGGCATACCAGGCTCAGCCGGATAATGTACATATACCTGCACCACTTCATCTCCGTTGTAATTACCGCTGTTCCTGACTTTTACCGAAAATGAAATGCTGTCTTTTACCAGCGCTGGTTTTTTTATCCATTTATAATCAAAGCTGGTATAACTCAAACCAAAGCCAAAAGGATATTGCACTTTGCCAGTGAAGTAGCGGTAGGTTCTTCCCATCATTGAGTAATCAGCATAGGATGGCAGATCATCGAAAGAGTTGTAGAACGTTACCGGCAAATGTCCTGATGGAGAAATTTTTCCGAATAAAATATCTGCTAGTGCATTGCCTCCTTCTTCACCCGGATACCACGCAAGAATGATGGCATCCGCGTACGCGGCGATTGCGGAAACGTCTACAGCACTACCAGCATTGATCACCACGATGATGGGAGTTTTTGTTCCTTTTCTTAAAGCCTTTAGATACGCAATATGCGCCGCAGGCAAACTTAGATTTTTTCTATCGGCGCCCCCTTCCGCTAAAAAGGCATCGCCTTCTTCACCTTCATACACTGGAGTTAATCCAATTACGGCAATGGTAACGTTGGCATTTCCTGCGGCCCATATACCACCGAATCTCGTGGTGTCTTTGTAATCGCAGCCCATGTCATATTCCACTCTTGTACCTGGGCCAACAGCTTTTGTTATGCCTTCCACAAAATTGACTGCTTTATCGCTTACACCATGATAGCTTCCGATCAACGCATCGAGTGATACAGCATTTGGGCCTACCACCATTATTGCAGGATATTTTGTTTTATCCAGCGGCAGAATATTTTTTTCATTTTTCAAGAGCACCATACTTTGTTGCGCCATTCTTCTTGCCAGCAGGCGATGATAATCGTTAGCGATACTGTCTTCCTTATAATTGATAAATGGAGACGTTTTGTGATCATCAAAAAATCCAAGCTTCACCTGCGTATTGAGAATATGCGACAAAGAACTGTCCACCTGTTTTTGAGTAATCAATTTTTCACTGATCGCTTTCATTACATCATCCTGCAATAAATTACTGCAGTCAAGATCAACACCTGCTTTAATTGCGGCAGCGGCTACCGCCACACTATTCGGGAGCGATTTATGTCTTTCATAAATATCCTGCAGTGCATAACAATCGGTAACTACATGTCCCTTAAAATGCCATTCGTTGCGGAGGATAGATCGCAATAAAGTATTGCCGGTACAGCATGGTTCATCATTCACCCGGTTGTAGGCACACATTACAGCTTCCACACCTGCATCTACCAGTTTTTTAAATGCATATAAATAAGTTTCTCTCAGGTCTTTCTCGCTTACGATGGCATTAAAAGAATGGCGTTCACCTTCAGGTCCGCTATGCACTGCCAAATGTTTGGCACATGCCGAAGCTTTTAAATGCAAAGGGTCATTTCCCTGCATACCTTTTACAAAAGCGGTTCCCATTGAAGCCGTAAGAAAGGGATCTTCGCCGTAAGTTTCCTGTCCACGGCCCCATCGTGGATCTCTGAAAATATTTATGTTGGGCGACCAAAAAGTGAGTCCCATATATTGCTGGTGCAATCCGTTTTGTACAGAAAGATTATACTTGGCCCTTGCCTCGGTTGAGATGGCATTTGCACACTCATACATTAATGCATCATTAAAGCTGGCGGCCATTCCAATTGCCTGCGGAAAGATGGTAGCATTGCCGGCTCTTGCCACGCCATGCAAGGCTTCATTCCACCAGTTATAAGCGGGAATGCTCAGGCGTGGCACCGCTTTGCTCCTGTAGCCAAGCAATGATATTTTTTCTTCGAGTGATAATTTACTGAGCAGATCAGCCACTCTTGCATCAATGGATAAAGATGTGTTTCTGAATAGAGCAACACTGTTTTGCGCCATTATATTGGTAACAGACAGAACAAGTAAAGTGAAGAAAAACAGGAAACGCATCATATTTAATTTTCGGCAAGAAATATGAACAGGCTTTCAAGTTAAGGGTTGACCTCAAAGAAGCATTTGAGCAAGTTGCCATTCTTAAAAAGACAAAAGGACGCAAACCGACACTAAACGAGTTTCTAAATAAACTTTAGTGTTATAACCAGTGCTATTGCTTAGCGTCTTGCCGGATAAAAGACGATTTATCCAACACCTCTCCTCTCTCGTCACATTCATCTTTTACCAGGTAAATTTTTAGCTTGTCGTCGGTGATATTAAATGTATAAACTCCAACCTGGGTTTCGTTGCAGCCACTTAAGCCAGATACTTTTTTTATTGTAAGCGTACTATCGTGAATCGTGATTACAGAAACATCGAGCAATGAGTTATCATCATTGCTATAGAAAAACGAAGAGTCTGCGGTAAGTTTCCAAAGAGCGTTTATATCGCCGCCGCCTGCCGACACAGTTCCGGTCCACGAGTTGTTAGCCAATTGTGCGTTTGCAACCTGGCAGAAACAAATGACGATAAGAGCGCTGAGAAGTTTTTTCATATATCAAGTTTTTTTAAACATACAGCAAATTCTTAAAATAAAAAAAACTTAGCTGAGGCAAATGAAGCTATAAGCTTTTACATCTTGGTTTGCGTTGTTAGGCTATGATTCAATGACGTTGACTTAAGCCTTGGCACATTTTTACGCAAAGCCGCAAAGTAGTACAAGGTAAGAACGCAAAGAAGATGAAAATAGACTTTGCGGCTTTGCTCCTTTTCATTCTTTGCGGGAAATTTCTAAAGTAAACGACATTGCCCTATGATCAGGCATATTTTATATCTATTTGGATAATGGCCTGGTTAAAGATTCGAGAACACCTGACAGGTTGTTTAAAGTTGTTGTTGAAAACCCATCTTTCCATTTTGATATTTCATACATTTTATTTTTACCGGAAAAGAAGTAAATGGAGGTTACGTTTGGATTACGAAACCATATTAGCCTATTACATTTCACCTGCAAGTTTGCAAAGGCAACTGCCATACTAACCTGGCCCTCGTTTGCATCATAATATTTGAATATAACCTGGTTATTTAAAGTATCGATCGTGACTTCATTTATTGTATCTCTCTGAAACAGGTCAATCAATTCGGTAACAGAGAAAAGAGCTGCTGCCAAGATCCATTCTCCTCGAATAACAGGGCTGAGCAATCCGATCTGCGGAAAATAAAGATCAACCAAAACCGGGATGAAAACAATTAAGGTCATCAGCACCCACTTCTTAAAAAGCGAAGCCCTATCATTGAACCTTTCCGATTTGTACGTTTCCATGTTTGAATTTTTGGTGGGGGTATGCAAAACAAATATATAATTAATGCTTCTAAGTAACATTGTTCGTAGCGCCCAATTTGGTTGCGATTTTTTATAGATCAAAAGCCCGCTATCTGATGGGACTTGATGATAACCTACCATCTCAACCACTTCAATCACTATGTAAAAAATCTACGTTTTTACAGGCGGGCATTTGAGCACACAACACAAAAAACTTCAACAACAAGTTGTATTATTACAGTGAAATATTCAGTTTATGAAAAGTCCCAAATGCCATTTATCTCAGCTAATCGCAGTAAATATTTTCCTGCTGATATTCGCTTACGCGACGACGCCATGTAATGCTCAATCCACGCCGAAGCGATCATTGCTTGCGCTTTCCAAGGCCAATCATACGCTGGCCATTGTTGATCCGGTTACATTGAAAATTATAGCCCGTATTCCGGTGGGTGATGATCCCCACGAAGTAATTGCCTCTACAGATGGACGGACCGCTTACGTTTGCATTTACGGTGGCGGCAGCTTTCATGAAATAAACGTAATTGATCTTGT
The DNA here is from genome assembly GCA_039922055.1 of Ferruginibacter sp. GTDB lineage: Bacteria > Bacteroidota > Bacteroidia > Chitinophagales > Chitinophagaceae > Ferruginibacter. The sequence goes on along the minus strand of JBDSAP010000087.1, from coordinate 897 downwards.
TGCGCAAAAACCATTACACAACATTGATACAAGACCATTATTTGGTCCGCATGATATAACATTTGTGAATGGAAAAGCTTGGGTCACTGCGGAAGGTTCCAAATCGATTGGCCGCTATGACCCAGCTATCGGTAAACTCGATTGGAGCATGGGTACAGGTGAAAACAGGACACACATGATCTACGTTACGGCCGACGGTAAAAAGATTTACACAACAAACATCTCTTCCGGAACTGTCAGCATTCTTGAGGATACACTTATACAACCCGGGAGAATGGCGCCTCCCAATGCTAAGCCACGAACGGATTGGGTTCATACGGTCATTCCTACAGCAAGGGGCTCAGAAGGATTTGATGTATCGCCCGATGGCAGTGAGCTATGGACCGCATCAGGTGAGGATGGAACAATTTCGATCATTAATTTGAGAGCAAAAAAACTGGCTACCAAAATTGATGCAAAGGTATTAGGTGCTAACCGATTGAAGTTTACCCCTGATGGTAAGCAAGTATTTATTTCGAGCCTGCAAACAGGAGAGCTTACTATTTATAATGCTCAATCGCACCAGGAAGTGAAACGACTAAAAATAGGCCGTGGCGCCGCAGGGATACTGATGGACCCTGATGGCTCACGTGCGTTTGTTGCTTGTTCGGCTGATAATTACGTAGCCGTTATTGATCTCAAAACTTTAGAGGTTACCGGTCACCTTGATGTTGGTGGAGTACCTGACGGTCTTGCATGGGCAATCCGGCCTTAGGTTTTTTATCATGCCGGCTGCCATTTCAAGCGCTGTACGTTGTTTACATTATTTGAGCTTCGCAATTTGCTCATTATAATATTTTACTGTTTGTATTACAGAGGGCAGGTTGCTCGGTTGATCTACAGCATCACGTTCAATAT
>JBDSAP010000086.1:0-11678 GCA_039922055.1 Ferruginibacter sp. | reverse complement strand
TATAGATTTGTTACTTATGCAGACAGGCTCTACCTCGAGGCTGAACTGATAGAAGCAGGCGTGGTTACAGGGGATTCAAAAACAGTTCTTCAGAATGCTATCACCGAATCATTTAAACAAGTAGATTATGTGATCACCACTTATGTAAAACCAGCCCAGGCAGTACCTGCATTGAGTGGAACATCTGCCGTTACAAATTATATCAGTAAAATAATGGCCTTGTATGAAAATGCTACTCCTGCAAAAAAAATGGAAATAATCATCACAGAAAAATGGATATCCAGCTTTGGCAGTGCAGTTGATCAATACACAGATTATCGTAGAACTGGTTTTCCTAAAATTTTTAATCCCAATGATCCTACTATGGCGCCAGGAGGTTTTGTTCAGCCGCCTGTAAATGGTAATCCACAAATAGCCGGAGCACAACCTGCTGTACAGGTGCAGTTGCAGCGGCCATATCCAAATTCATTGCCCTGGTACCAGGCAGAATTAGAAACCAACTCAAAGGCGCCCGAGCAAAAAGATCTTGTAAACAGTTTCAAAATTTTCTGGATGCCATAACGCTGCCTCGATATATAATTTATGCAGCTTCCGATATTATTTTTAAAAAATTAATTTATGAAAAAAACAATTTTATATAGCCTTTTAGCATCAACGGTGTTATTCTCGTGCCGCAAAGGAGATAACCCTAAGATACCTGAATTAACGAGGGTGCCCGTGATAAAAATAGCTCCGGTGGCTAACAGCGAAGCGGTGATAGACGTAAGCAATAATCCCGCGAACTTTCATGGACAGTTCGATGTAGGGTTATTATTTCCGCAGGAAGCCCCACCGCAAAAAATGGATATAGTAGTTATCAAAAACGGAAACAGGGCATTGGTTAAAACATTAAAAACAGATGTAACAACCTTTCCCAGCTCTTTAGAAGTTACCGGAGCACAATTAATAGCATTGTTTGGCCCCATCGTATTGGGTGACTTTTTTGATATAGGTGGAGATATGACTATTTCAGGTGGGTTAAAATTAGAAGCCTTCCCTACTGTGGGAAATCCGTATTCGGGTGGAACTGCAAATATACCTGGCTCGGGTACCTTCCTGCGTTATGCGGCCATCTGCAAGTTTAATGTAGATGATTATGCCGGGGACTTTACAGTGCAGGTTGATGACTGGCAGGATTTTGCGCCGGGAGATGTTGTAACACTGACAAAGGTGGATGCGACTCATTTATCTTTCTTTTATGGTACAACAGTAGAAGTTAAGCCAATCGTTATCACAGTTAACGCCAACAATTCTATCACCGTTGATAAGGTAGCTTATGGAAGATATGGGCCAGGTGATGATATCTATGTTGCGGAGACATTGCCAAGCGTGGATAATGCAGTTCTCCCATGTGACAAAGTACTTTCAATCAGGTTTACAATGGGGCTAAGTACCGGCGCCACGTTTAACAGAACCTATTTGTTAAAATTAAAAAAGAAGTAACCTGTCTTTATCATAGTTTAAAAATCAGCCACCCTAAAAAGGTGGCTTTTTTTATGCAATTTTACAGCAATCTTTCCAGGTACTTAAGAACCAGGTTTAACAATTATGCAGAAGGAATTTAGTTTACTCGCTGAAAAAATTAAAGGTGAATTGTACTATGACTTAACACCGGCACACCAACTACAACTACTTGCCTATTCTACAGATGCCTCCGTGTACCAGGAAAAGCCAATGGCGGTTGCGCTTCCGAAAAATGTAGATGATATAAAGTCGCTGGTGAACTTTGCGAATCAACACCGGGTTACCCTTGTACCACGAGCCGCAGGGACATCATTGGCCGGCCAGGTAGTTGGTAATGGGATAATTGTAGATATCTCCCGGCATTTTAATAAAGTGATCGAACTGAATGTAAAAGAGAAATGGGTGAAGGTTCAGCCGGGTGTTATCCGGGACGATCTTAATAATTACCTGAAACAATTTGGGCTGATGTTCGGACCTGAGACTTCTACGGCAAACAGGGCGATGATCGGTGGAATGGTAGGCAATAACTCCTGCGGCTTGCATAGCATTGTATGGGGTTCCGTAAGAGAACATTTGCTGGAACTTGCTACGATACTAAGTGATGGTTCTGAAGTAATTTTTAAAGAAGAAGCAATTGATGCAGTTGAATATACAGGTTTGAAAAAAATCATCTATCAAAGTATATTTTCACTGTTGAAAAGCGATGACAATCAACCACTGATCAAACAAAGTTTTCCTAAATCTTCAGTTGTGAGACGCAATTCCGGTTATGCATTGGATAGTGTATTGCAGATGAAACCTTTTGCACCAGCAGGAGAAGCATTTAATATGTGTAAGCTCATTGCAGGCTCAGAAGGTACCCTTGCCTTTATCACCGAAGTAACGCTTGCCCTCATTGATTTGCCGCCAAAAGAAATTGCACTCGTGTGTATCCATTGCAATTCCATTAATGAAACGCTGGAGGCAAATATTCTTGCATTAAAACATCGGCCAATGGCGTCCGAACTGGTGGATCGTTATATCCTCAACTTTACACTCGCTCACCCTGAATATCGGAAAAATGCTTTTTTTATTGAAGGAGATCCTGCGGCTATTTTGATGGTAGAGTTTATGGCCGATGAAAAAGAAATGGCGGCTTCAATGGCCCGGGCATTGATATCCGATCTACAACAATCCGGGCACGGATATGCTTTTCCCATTCTGTACAATGATGATACACGATATGCGTGGGATGTTAGAAAAGCTGGCCTGGGTTTATTGCGCAATCTTCCTGGCGATACACAACCTGTGAATCTTATCGAAGATTGTGCAGTATCTCCTGATGAGTTGCCGGCATACATTCTCGAATTGCAGGCTATTCTCGAAAAATATAAAGTGGATGCATCTTATTATGCCCATGCAGGTGCAGGAGAATTGCACGTAGAACCGATGATCAATTTAAAAACGGATGAAGGTCTCGTGTTATTCAGGAAAATACTGGCAGAAACAGTGGCGCTCGTAAAAAAGTACAATGGCTCGCTGTCGGGTGAACATGGTGATGGGAGATTGCGTGGAGAGTTTATTCCTTTCATGGTTGGAAACGATACTTACGATCTATTTAAAAAAGTGAAGGAAATATTTGATCCCAATAATATTTTTAATAAGGGAAAGATAACCGGTGCACCGCCGATGGATACCCAACTGCGGGTGAATCGTCAACAACACTCAAAAGTTGTTCAAACTAATTTTGATTTTTCCCAAACAGGCGGCATGCTGCGGCTGGCAGAAAAATGTTCCGGTTCGGGAGATTGCAGGAAAACTGAAGTGACCGGAGGAATAATGTGCCCAAGCTATATGGCTACCCGGAGTGAAAAAGATACAACACGGGCGCGGGCCAATGTGTTGCGACAGTTTTTAAGTGATACTCGTGATCCGGAGCCTCTTAATCACGAAGAGATAAAAGGAGTGATGGATCTCTGTGTAAGCTGCAAGGGCTGTAAAACGGAATGTCCGTCTGGCGTTGACATTACAAAAATGAAAGCAGAATTTCTACAGCAGTATTATGATAAGAATGGCATTCCTTTCCGGTCAAAGCTAATCGGCAATTTTACAAAACAAATGAAACTGGCTTCTGCTATTCCCTGGGGTTACAATCTAATCTTTGGTAATACTTTCTTACGCAAAATGGCAAATAGAGTAGTGGGCTTTCACCCCGATAGGAGCATGCCGTTGTTGCCCCGCACTACACTTCGGTCATGGTGGGGGAGAAGACCAAAGGCCAATATTAATACGGACAAAAAAGTGAATTTTTTCTGCGATGAATTCACCAATTACTACGATGTTGAAATTGGTAAAAAAACAATCCTGCTTTTGGAAGCGTTGGGATATAGTGTGACTATTCCGGATCATTTGGAAAGTGGCCGCACTTTTCTGTCAAAAGGGTTGGTTAAAAAAGCTGCAGCAATTGCTAACCGAAATATTCAGTTGTTGTCAGCAATCACTTCTGATGATGAACCACTCATTGGAATAGAACCTTCTGCCATTCTCACTTTAAGAGATGAATACCTTGATCTTGCTACTTCGGTCAACAAGCCGGCTGCAATCAATCTTGCAAAAAATACTTTTACTATTGAAGAGTTCATTGCGCAGGAAGCCGATAAAGGAAATATCACCAGCAATGTGTTTACTAATAAAAAACAAGTGGTAATGGTACATGGACATTGCTACCAGAAAGTACTTTCTTCTCAACACTATAGCAATGTTATGTTGAGTCTGCCGGAGAATTACCAGGTGCAATTTATACCATCTGGTTGTTGTGGCATGGCTGGTTCATTTGGATATGAGAAGGAACATTTTGAAGTTGCCCAACAAATAGGGGAGTTGGTATTATTTCCGGCAGTGCGAAGATCAGCTTCCGATGTTTTGATCGCTGGTGCCGGCACATCCTGCAGGCACCAGATAAAAGATGGTACAAACCGTATAGCACAGCATCCGGTGGAGATATTGTGGGATGCGTTGAAGTAGTTCCTTGATATTAATTGCAACTCTATTATAATGATTTTTCCATTTCTATTTCTCGCCTTATGAATGCATAAGCATCACTAAGTGAAAAGTGATTAATTTTACGGCATATTCAATAAAGAGACTTCCCAATGAACGAACGGCTGACGGCATTATCACAAGAACTTGAAGGCGAATTGTATTTTGATGACACCATGAGAATTTTATATGCGACAGATGCATCCGCATATCGTGAATTCCCCCTCGCAGTTGCTATTCCGAAATCTATCAGTGACCTTAAAAAGCTTATTCATTTTGCCAGTACACAAAACACTTCTCTCATTCCAAGGACGGCGGGAACTTCCCTTGCCGGACAGGTGGTAGGAAAAGGCATTGTGGTAGATGTATCCAAACATTTTACCGGTATTCTTGAATTGAACCAGGAGGAAAACTGGATAAGGGTGCAGCCCGGAGTGATACGGGATGAATTGAATATGTTTTTAAAACCATACGGCTTGTACTTTGGTCCCGAGACTTCCACAGCAAACCGGGCAATGATCGGTGGTATGGTGGGGAATAACTCTTGTGGTTCCAATTCAGTTAAATATGGAAGCGTTAGAGAGCATTTGCTTGAAGTCAATGTATTATTAACAGATGGTAATGAGGTAACTTTTAAAGAGCTCAGTCCGGATGAGTTCCATTTGAAATGCGAAGGTGATTCCCTGGAAGCAAATATTTATAAAACAACCAGGCGCATATTAAGCAATTACGATAATCAACTTGAAATACGAAAAGAGTTTCCTAAGAAAACCGTTGAACGCCGGAACACAGGTTACGCATTAGACATGTTGCTGGAAACCGCGCCATTTACCGCAGGTGAAGCCGATTTCAATTTTTGCAAACTAATTGCCGGGTCGGAAGGTACGCTTGCTTTTATTACCGAGATAAAGCTGAATGTGATTCCATTGCCGCCTAAAGAAATTGGATTGCTTTGTGTTCATTTCAATACCATCGACGAATCGCTACGGGCCAACCTGATCGCCTTAAAATATCATCCGAGTGCAAGTGAACTGATCGATCATTATATTTTAGAATGTACAAAGGATAATATCGAACAAAATAAAAACCGGTTTTTTGTGCTGGGAGATCCGGGGGCCATCCTGGTAATAGAATATGCGAGGGCAACCAGGGAAGAAATAATCAATATAGCTGCCAATGTAGAAGCTGAAATGCGGGCCGCCGGACTTGGCTATCATTTTCCTTTATTGTTCGGGGAAGATTCTAAAAAGATATGGACGCTTCGAAAAGCAGGACTTGGTTTGTTAAGCAACCTGCCCGGCGATGAAAAAGCAGTGCCTGTAATTGAAGATACCGCGGTTGATGTAAATGATCTGCCGGCTTACATTTCGGATTTTAACCAGATATTGACAAAGTATGATTTACATGCCGTGCATTATGCGCATGCAGGTTCCGGTGAGATTCATCTTCGCCCGATCATCAACCTAAAAACAGTGGAAGGCAACCAGTTATTTAGAGACATTGCAACCGAGATAGCAACGCTTGTAAAAAAATACGATGGCTCATTGAGCGGTGAGCATGGAGACGGAAGATTGAGAGGAGAATTTATCCCGCAAATGGTGGGTGCAAAAAATTATGAGTTATTAAAAGAGATCAAACGTGCCTGGGATCCTGCAAATATTTTTAATCCGAATAAAATAGTGGATACCCCTTCTATGAACACCATGCTGCGATATACTCCGGGGCAAAAAACACCTGAATTCAAAACCGTTTTTCGCTATCATAACCAGGATGTTTTGCAACATGCCGAACAATGCAATGGCTCTGGCGACTGCCGTAAAACAGAGTTATCCGGTGGTACCATGTGTCCCTCATTTATGGCAACTAAAAATGAAAAGGACACCACGAGGGCCAGGGCAAACATCTTGCGGGAATTTCTCACCAATTCGGATAAGATGAACCGCTTTGATCATGAAGAGATCAAAGACGTGATGGACCTTTGTTTAAGCTGCAAAGGCTGCAAGTCGGAGTGCCCCTCCAATGTAGATATGGCAAAGCTGAAGGCAGAGTTTCTACAGCATTATTATGATGCGAATGGCGTGCCTTTTCGTGCAAAGCTGATCGCCAATTTCAATTCGTCTACAAGGCTGGCGGCGTTGCTGCCTGGTATGTATAATTTCATGGTAACGAATTCTTTTATCAGCAATACGATCAAGCGGGTTGCGGGTTTTGCTCCAAAAAGATCAATGCCCACTTTGTATAAGACAAGCCTAAAGAGTTGGTTCGAAAAAAGAAAAAAATCACCGGCGACCGATAAAAAGGTGTACCTGTTTTGTGACGAATTTACCAATTATAACGACACGGAGATCGGCATTAAAGCAATTCTTTTATTGGAGAAATTAGGTTACGAGGTCATGATACCTAAACATGAAGAAAGCGGCAGGGCATGGCTTTCAAAGGGTTTGGTACGAGATGCAAAAAAGATCATCAATAAAAATATTTCATTGCTGGCTAAATTGGTTACAGCCGAGATACCATTGATAGGGATTGAGCCTTCTGCAATACTGACATTTAGAGACGAATATATTGACCTGGCCGATGATGAAAACTTTACTGCGGCAAAAGAATTGGCAAAGCATGTTTACCTGGTCGATGAATTTATCGTCAAAGAAATTGAAAGGGGGAATATTGATAAAACAAGTTTCACAAAAGAAAAAAGATCGATCAAATTGCATGGGCATTGCCAGCAAAAAGCTTTATCATCTGTATCCTTATCTGTAAAAATGATGTCGCTGCCCGAGAACTATTCTGTGGAGACTATCCCCTCGGGTTGCTGTGGAATGGCAGGGTCCTTTGGCTTTGAAAAAGAACATTACGATATTTCGATGAAGATCGGGGAACTGGTTTTGCTGCCCACAGTAAGAAAGCAGCCCGATGATGTGATCATTGCTGCGCCGGGGACCAGTTGCAGGCACCAGATAAAAGATGGTACCGGAAAAAAATCTCTGCATACAATTGAAGTGTTGTACGAAGCATTGATTTAAATTTATGATCGTTATATTACAGAGAGTTAACGGCCACATTTTTGCAGAAAAGAATTAGAACCGAATTGAAATGGCTGGAAATGCTATAGGATAAACCCCCTTGAACCAGAATTTTTATCATTGAGCAGGTACGTTTACCTCATTACATTGCTGATATACGACCAGATGAAAAAATTGCTGCTACTTCCAATGTTTATTATACCTGCGCTTGTTTTATATGGACAAAGTCTGAGCCTGAATGACCTTTTTGCGATCACTTTATTAACGCCCCCGAAGTTCGACAGTTATATATTAGAGCACGGTTTTGTTGACGCCGGTAAAGATTACCAGGGTGATACAGTTGTCAACCTGTTTAATTGCCGGAGAATTATTAATGAACCGGGCAAATTGATAACAACCATCAACAAGTCCCTATCCAGGTATAATGTTACAGGCGAATCGTTGATTACTTATCAAACGGAGGACTTCAACGAATTTTTACAAATAAAACAGCAGGTTAAAAGCGCCGGTTTTTTGTGCTACGCAAATGACTCCATTATCTCTTCCGGTGTGTTGTACCAGAAGAACGACCTGAGTGTGTATGTATTCACCATGGATTCGGACAGTGCTAAGCAATATGCTTTTAGGGTTAAACGGAAGATGCTTCCGAAAGTTAAGAGTGTGCGATTTGCGGAGGACCTGCTGCAATTCACTTCACATGAGTACCTCGCCTATGTTTTTGGAGAAAAGAATGTAAAAAAAGACGTTTATTTTTTTTCCGAAAATGAACTTGCAAAATGTTCGGTACTATTTTTGAATACGGATCGCCAGGCCGTTTTTTTATGGGAGGATGGCGAAAATAATTGTACCCTTTCCAATCTATTGATAGGAGGGCAGCAAATGCTGAAAAGCTCTCTTGAAAATAATAGTTTTGTAAGTCAAAATAACTGGCGTCTTAAAAACGGTATGCACGCGGGAATGACCTTGTACGAACTTAGGATGTTAAATGGGCAGGATTTTAAATTTTATAGTGGAAATTCGGATCATACAGGGATGGTGCTTTCTGATATCAGTGGCAAAGTGAACTTCGATCAACAAGGCGTTATCCTTGGATGTATGAATTGCCGTGATTCAAAATTTATGACGACATCGGTTATGAGTGCCGAGGAAGCCATTGGGGAACAAAGGATCTTATTCATTCTGTCCATTATTTTGAGTCCAATAACTGCTTCCCATAATTTAAATCCATAAAAGAGAGCGGAATCCTAACAGTGTGTATCATCTTCTTCTATAATTTAAGTAAGACTTTTTCTACATACAACAATTAACATATCTAAATGGAATAAAATCTACAAAATGGGCGTTAGAGCTGAAAAGCAGGCAATTGCATCGTATTAAAAGACCTTGATTTTTAACATCTTCTAAAGTTGAGATGAACGATCTTTGCCGCACAAAATCTAATACAAAAAGCCCCTACGAACTATGAAGAAATCACGGTTAAAAAAGATGTATTTATTCTTCTCATCTATCTCTATTTTCCTTCTGCATATTCCTTTTGTTTTTGCAAAAACGAATCCTTTGCATAGAATACTTGGATCGTTAGCATCGCCATCAGTTACCATGACTGATGCCCCTAACGTTAATGCCGATACAAGCTCAAATACAAGGACGAGTCTTTATGATAGCCTGCGCCTTGGTTCAATGGGCCTTGGCCGGCAGGTATTTGACTATGCAATGAAAGGTTTCAATTTTATGAAAGAGATGGGGACATTGGCAAACGACCAGGTAATTTCCATTGTAGATTTCAGCAAACCTTCATCTCAAAAAAGACTTTTTATTTTAGACCTTAAAAATTGCAAGGTTTTATTTAACACTTACGTAGCTCATGGCAAAAACTCAGGTGAGGCTTTCGCCAACCAATTTTCGAATGCGCCGGAGAGTTTAAAAAGCAGCCTCGGGTTTTATGAAACCATGGGAACTTATGATGGCGGTAATGGCTATTCCTTAAGATTACAGGGAATGGAAAGAGGTATTAACGATAATGCAAACAAGAGAGATATTGTAATGCATGGAGCCGATTACGTAGATGAAAAGTTGATCCATTCCAAGGGTTATATTGGACGTAGTTTTGGATGCCCGGCAGTGCCCCAACGCCTGCACAAATCAATTATTGACAGAATTAAGAATGGCACTTGCCTGTTTATATTTAGTCCTGATAAAAAATATTTAAGCAAATCCAGCATATTGAACAGAACATTTTCACCTTTGCTGGCATTAAGATAGTTGATCGAATAACCGTAAATACAGGCCCCCGCTAAAATGGGGGCTTTTTGTTTTATCGTTTCATATCATAATTATAACTTCACCGAAAAAACAGGATGAATTTACGTGAGCAATTAAAAGGCACGGGTGTAGCCATTGTAACACCGTTTAAAGAAGATGAATCAGTTGATTTTAACGCATTGCAAAAGTTACTTGATTTTACTATTGAAAATGGAGTAGAATATATTGTGAGCCTGGGCACAACCGGCGAAACTCCCACGCTTGATAAGCAGGAAAAACTCGACATATTTAATTATACATCTGACATTATTAACGGGCGTGTGCCTTTAGTAGTTGGTATTGGTGGAAATGATACCAAAGAAGTAATCCAAAGTATTCAAAGCTTTCCCCTCGAAAAGGCGGTGGCCGTTTTAAGTGCATGCCCTTATTATAGCAAGCCATCACAGGAAGGTATTTATCAGCATTATAAAGCAATTGCAGAAGCTTCGCCAAAGCCCATAATTCTATACAATGTTCCCGGCCGCACCGGTAGAAATATGGAAGCATCAACCACCATTCGTTTGGCAAATGATATTCCTAATATCGGTGGCATCAAAGAAGCAGGGAATAATATTAGCCAGTGCATTCAAATACTGAAGGACCGGCCCCAGGAATTCCTGGTAGTAAGTGGTGATGATGACCTGGTATTGCCAGAACTGGCATGCGGTATTGATGGAGTGATCAGCGTTGCTGCAAACTGCTTTCCCAAAGAGTTTTCTGATATGGTGAGGGCAGGGCTCAAATATGATTTTCGCCTTGCAAAATCGTTGAACGACCCGTTACTGGAAGTGTATAATCTTTTATTCACTGAAAATAATCCTGCCGGCGTAAAAGGGTTTTTAAGCGAATTAGGGTTGATACAAAACGTTCTCCGGCTTCCCGTTACCCCTCTGTCCACGCCGGTGCAGGAAAGAGTAAGGGAGTATCTTCAGAAATGAGTAAACAAAAATGTATGATCAAGACTGGAACTAAGGGCTGGCGATCTGTGTTTTGTTTGTACATTTTTTTAGTTTCCTGCCAGCCGGTATTTTCCCAATTCAAAGTAACGATACAGCTAAACAGCATTCCGGCCACTCACCCGGATGATACCGTTTTTGTGGCAGGTAATTTTAATAGTTGGTCGCCCGGTAAAAATGGATATCATTTTATAAAAAAAGACCAGCAGGCCGTTTTACAAATCAATGGTCTTGATGCAGGTACGTACCAGTTTAAATTTACACGAGGCAGTTGGGATAAAGTAGAAGCGAAAACAGTTGGCTCAGACGTAGAGAACCGCACACTTACACTTTCTTCAGACACTGTTGTTGATTATGCTATCGCCGCCTGGAAGGATGATTTTGCACCCGTTCTCAAACAACACACTGTTTCCCCGAATGTGAAAATTCTTGACTCCGCTTTTGCAATGCCAGGGTTAAACAGAACAAGGCGAATTTCGCTTTATTTACCTCCCGGCTATGCAACTTCCAAAAAACGGTACCCCGTACTGTATATGCAGGATGGCCAGAATATCTTTGATGAATATACAGCGGCATTTGGCGAATGGGCCGCAGATGAATGTTTGGATTCGATGGTCAAAAATGGCAAGCCCGCATGTATAATAGTTGGTATTGACAATGGACCCAGCCGGATGACGGAATATAATCCGTACGAGTTTAGGGATTTTGGAAAAGGGGAAGGTGATCTGTACGTCGATTTTATTGCGAAGACCTTAACCCACATTGCAGCTAAGAATCGCCAAATTGAGCAATAGGCTGCGTTTCAATTTTTTTTGGTGGCGGTTTGTGTACTACAAATTTAATTTGTTTAAAGGGTTTTGCTTTTTGTTGTTTAAGG
>JBDSAP010000085.1:0-36074 GCA_039922055.1 Ferruginibacter sp. | reverse complement strand
GTATTCGAGCCAGCAAGTACATGTTGTTTAATACATCGCCTGTTGGTTGAGGAGCTTCCAGTTGTGAGGGAGCAGTTCTTTGATCCTGTTGATGGGATGGTCAGGTAATCGGGTTAGTACATCTTTAAGCCATTCCCATGGGTTGATTTTATGCATTTTGCAAGTTCCCAGTAGTGAGTATATCATTGCGCTTTGCTGTGCTGCTTCATGGCTTCCGGCAAAGAGGTAATTTTTTCTTCCGATAGCTACGGGTCTGATGCTGTTCTCTACGGGATTGTTGTCTATGTGCAACATACCATTACTTGTGTACAGGCTCAACGCTTCCCACCTTTCAATACTATATGCAAGTGCTTTACCTATGCTGCTTTTTGGGGTTACCTGTGTGTAAGCTTCTTTCATCCATTTGCCCAGGTGATCAAGTATAGGCACAGCCTTTTGCTGACGTAACTGATAAATTTCGTCGAAGGATAGTTTATTGTTGCGGGCATGTTCCTCTATAGCATACAACTGCTGCATGTACTGCAATGCGTACTCGCCGCGATGCTTATCGTTTTGAAGTGCTTCACTAAATTTTCTTCGGGCGTGCGCCATACAATGCAAGAGAATAATTTCTTCCCGCTTTCCAAAGTCAACATATACTTCGTAGCCATCGGCTTGCAGATGACCTTTAAACGCTTTTAAAATTTCTGAAGGTCCTGCCCGGTCCCGGCCTTTACGATAATCGAAAATGACTATTTTTTTATGACTGTTGTGGTACACCCAAAAGTATCCGCGGTGAGTGGTGCCCTTCTTATCCTGATCCAGCACCTTAATAGTTGTTTCATCTACATGCAGGTAATTGGTTTGTAAAACCTCTTTAACCATTGCATCATACAATGGAGTGATAAGGTTGCAAATACTACTTTTCCAATTGCATAAAGTAGAAGGAGCCAGTGTGATACCCACGCGGCTAAAGCGTTGCTCCTGGCGATATAATGGAAGATGATCTACATATTTATCAATGATAACCTGCGCAAGCAAACCAGGTCCTGCTATGCATTTGTCAATAGGTTGAGATGGCAGTTTACCTATGATTACGCCTTCACCTTCAGGCAGTGCATATTTATTACGGACAAAGCGGCGTACAAAAAATGTAGCAGGCGTTACATCTAATTGCTCGGTGATCTCTTCACCTATTTTTTTCAAATTGGATGTATCCGCTTCAGGTTCTATGGTTATAATTTCGCGAGGCAAATCAGCAGGCAGTGCCATGCGTCCGGGATGAGGTTTCTTTTCTACCTGTATATTGGTTCGTGTAATGGTTGCTTCTTCTTTGAGGATAGTACGCTCACCTATTGCTTCTGCATTTAATCCAAGGGACAGTTGTTCTGCCACTGCTGCGTTGTCAGGAACAAAGCGCTCATGACGGCTGCCAAAGATTATCTTTTCAAGCTGGGCTATCCGTAGTGTAAGCTGCATTACCTGCAATTGTGATGCTTCGTAAAGACTTTTGTAATCAACTGGTATGGTAGTGGCTTGATGCATTATTTCAGGGGCAAAGAAATAATATTATTCCTATGCGCAAGGCTGGTTTTTATCCACTTTTACTTGCAGAATGTTGATATCGTTTACGCCTTCGTATACTCTTTAGCGAGATGCCTTGTAAGATGAATTGTAACTGCTGGCAACTGACTAATAAACTCTCTTTTTTATCATCGCATAGTGGTAATTCATAGGTGCCTTTTTCAAGCCGTTTATAATACAAAGCAAAGCCATCGCCTTCCCATAATAATAGCTTTACCTGGTTGTGCTTTTTGTTGAGAAATATAAATACCGAACCGCTTAACACATCCTGTTGCATGTGCGATGTTACCAGCCCGCTTAAACTGTTAAAACCTTTCCGCATATCGGTACTGCCACGGTATAAATAATATTGGCAGCCTGGTGAAAGATGCAGCATAAATTAACTAATAAGGTGTTTGAGATAATCACTACTTACAGGCTGGTGAAATAATACACGCTTACCATCAGGAAGTACCAACTCAGCATGAGCAGAAGCGGTATTTTCAGTATTAGAACGTTGTATTTTAATTGGTATAAAACCTTCAGGTTTAGCAGGGGATTGCAAATCACGAAAACACTTGTACCAGTAATGAAAGACATGATAGCGGATAGCGTTTTGTTCACAGAAAGATTTTTGAGAAAGCCCACTCTGCTGCCAGGTTGAAATCATCTCAAACATTTGCTCACGGGTAGCTTCATCTTTTTGCATAAATTTTTATTAGCAAAATAAGGGTGGGCTAAACAGGAAAACAAGATGTACTTAGTGGAACGATTACGTTGCATCGCCCTCTTGTACTTTTGAAGCCTTGGGTAACGGCAGCATTCCAACCTCATGCAATTGATATTAAATGTGATCCTGGTTTACGGTTTGAGATGGCATATATTTTTGTGCTCCCAACGGAAGCCGATGTGCGGACCCGCATTACAGGATTCAGTACTTTATTAACTTCAGCGTTGGCCTTGTAGGCCCGACCATGTCTTATTTGTTGGGAGAAGGTTTAGGCATTGATTTTTTTAGCAAGCGCAGGAACTTTTCTTTCACAGTTTGGAGGTGTGTTGATTTAGCATATAACTCTTCTTGGATATGAAGTAATTGGTCAATATCTTTTTCTTAAACACCAGCATTTCTACAGTGCATTCCTGATTCTTCAGTTTCTTTTTTTTGGTAATATAATCTGAATCACTATGTTCAACAGTGAATTTGCCCTTTGTTTTGTTTTGATCAAATATTTCAGCGCTATTTTACGTCAAATAAAAGTAGTTGATCGCTTTGAGATGTTAGCAATTTTACATTACTACCGTCAATATTCATGGAGTATAAAAATTCTGCTGCCGGGCTTCCAGTCTTCTTTTTCACACGAACTATAACAGATTTTCCATCCGGAGTAAATTTTGCATCCATGATTTTCGTATTTGTTGAGTAAGTGATGTTTTGGGTAGGGATATCCTTAACCTTAATGCCGTTATAATTATAAACGGATAGGGAGTCTGAAAAATTTGGTTGTGCAAGAATTAACCCTAATCCACTCGTTAAACTTTGCCACTGTAATGTGCTATAGTAATAAAATCCTTGGATAGAATCAACTTGAAAAACCAAGAGTCCCTGTGCCGGTGACTGAATAGATAGCCGTTCTGTTTGTGTCATTCTTGGAACAAGGATTCCCTTTGATATTGATTTTAGTTCAAGAATTGAAGATGCATCTGGAGTTGTAGTACCAATACCAACGGATTGTGCGAAAGAAGAGGTGAGCCAAATAAATCCAAATAGTGTAATTAAAAAAATTTTTGTCATAAAAAGTGTTTAATAGTTAGTGTCTTGATTTGCTTCAATTCATCTGTATCTTATATTTTTTGATGATGTGACATATCTGCCTTAAGCGAGATTTGAACCTCGTAATGATTTTCAAATTTTCCAAGTTGGCTAAATGTTTCAGTATACATAATCCTCAAATCCAAATACTCCCTGCTCATATAGAGCAGCATCCACAAAAACAAGAAAATCTTGTACCTCGTAAAAAGCTTTCACTATTTCAGCAACTTGAATTACTTTATCTTCTTTAAAATTATTCTTGTTTTCTTTATCAACAGGATAACGAAAGTTAAATGAACCTTCATCCAATTCATGAAGAATATTTTTCAATTTTTCTGTTTTAATTAGACCTTCTTTTATTCGCTCAATTAACTTGGCATCTATTGCCTTGTGATTTAAGATAAAAAGCAAGTGATCACTGAAAATTTTATACAATACTTTTAAGTTATGTGTGTCTAATTTCAGTTTTTTTCTAGCGCTGCTAACTGTTTCCAATTTTAAAATATTGGCTTTTAAAATTAATTCCAGAGAATGTCTAATGAGAAATGCTGCCGGAAGGGAAATTGTATTTATTGGAAGATTATTTTCGACTCCTTCAACAATAAAATCTAAAGCTGTTTTATAGTGTAGGTAATAATTCCACCAAGTACGAACTTGACCAATTTCAGCTTTAAATTTTACTTCCGATTTTTTGTCCATTGAGTTTTTAAACATGGTCAAGTTATATTAAACGCAACGCTGGTCTTGGCGTTAGGCCGGACATTTTTAGCGCCCATAACCGAAGCACAATAAAGATATACAAGTACAAGGTAACAACAAAAAGCCTGCCTTCGCAGCTATGCTGTCCGACCATTTCTCGTAACCTTTCCAAGACAGAAAATCTTACCTGCATGCCAACAAAAAGAAGTGCATGAAACTTGACCGGTACGAACTGAAATCTGCCGATCAACTTACAACTTTTAGCTTTTTAAACGAAGGGCCGAAAGGCAAAATTGAAAAAATCATAAATTTGAACTATGAAAAGCATTCTTGAATTAAACTACAAAAAAGTTCCGGTTGTCCGCGTCGATAAATTGTTAAACAAGTATACTAATGTTGTTCTTTTCCCCGAAAAGGTTGAAAAGGCGAAACAAGCGTTTAAAAAATTCGGTCTTCCCGATCTGAAAAAGCGCAGCCACTAACAAAAAGCAGGGCTGGAATATCCGGGAGAATCCAATTGCAAGAACTACTGAAATTCTGAAAAAAGTATTTGGAGGATTGCGGTAGGACTTATGGAGAACTGGATAGATTATTCTTTCGTAGAAAAAAATTCCGTGACAGCTCTTACGCCGTTGTTATACAACATTTCTTTTTCGGTTGGTTTCATTTTGCGAACTCTCGATTGCACTGAGCCAACGCTTACATAGATCGTTCTGAACTTTTCATTTTCAAGATTGGGATATTTCCTGTTCAGCGTTTCAATTACCAGGTTATTGAAAGCATAAATATATTCCCTGAAGGAAGCTATATGATAAGGCGGAATATTGCTATTATTATTTTTGAGTGAATCAATCTGTGCAGGCCGTTCTAATTTGATGCCGAGCGTTTGCGTGTTGAAATGTATTTTATCGCAAAGCAATGGGTTTCCTTTGTTCTCACAACTATCAAAAATGCTGATCGGGTAATTGGCGATCATTCCACCATCCACATAATAATTTCTGAAAGAAACTGTGTCAGCAGCCCGGATCTTTTGATACCTGTCATCAAGCATGACCGGCTCAAAATACAATGGTACTCCGGCACTGATCCTTACTGCTACAGCAATGGACATTTCAGGCGTATGCTCAAAAGAAAAAATATCCAGGTGCTGCCTGGTAAGGTTAGTGCCTGTGCAATAAAAATCTTTGTATATTTTATTTTGTAGGTGAAGGTCGTGGAGCTTCGTAAAAGAAAGGTCTTCCAACCCTGTTTTATGTTTTATCAACTGGTGCAGCCATTGCTCAAATATCTTTCCCTCATACAGGCCATACTTATTTTTTACCCGTACATATTTACCCACTATTCCTCCCTTGCCATCATTGAACTCTTCCACCGGCAATGAATACATAATGCTATCGATTTCTTTTGCGCTAAAGCCAATACTGATCATGAGGCCGGCAATCGCTCCGGCAGATGTTCCTGCCACTTTTTCTATTTGCTGCAAAACCCCCTTATTTTCCAACTCACTGAATGCACCAGCATAGGCCAGTCCACGTACGCCGCCACCTTCGAGCACTAAGTTTTTGTATTGATATTTTTGTTGGGAAAAACTAAAAAGGGGGAGAATTAAAACAAGTAAAAATATTCTTAACATGCGTTAAAAATAAATTAAACGGGTAAGAATAAAAGTTAAAAACTGCTAAAACTATTGCCCGCCAGTAAGATCTGCCAGGCGGCTGCTCTTTTGCCTTGCTCCAATAACTGTCTTGCATACAGGTGCAACTCTGTCTCCATTTCGGCCGGGCTAATTGAATAATATTGGATAATATTTTTTAAAGTATCATCATCAAATGCAGGGTCCACAAACGGCGCTTCATCTACACTGGCAAGTTGTGCCAGGTTGTTGCCGTTTAAAATATTACTTGTACGGATCGCTTCCGGCAAGGCATCTATACCAATACTTATTTTAATATTTGGTTTCTCTACTTTAAACAATGTATCGCCATTTACTCTTGCGTACCAGTCACCACCGAGGCGTGCTACAAGGTCCATTTTTTGTTGATCGATCTTACCGGATTCGTTTAAAATTGCTTCATTGATATGCATTACCATTATTTCTGCGATCACTAAATTTCCTGCACCGCTACCTGTTCCCAGCGGCTTTATTTCAAGCACTTTACATTCAAACTGTATGGGGCTTTCTGCTACCCGTGGAGGTTGTATTAAAGTGGATGCCTGCTTGGTGAAACCGGCTTTTACAAACTCATCTGTACCTTTTGGAAAATCGCAACTGGCAAGGCTTACCTGCTGCACCATTTCGTAGGTTACGATATTGATCGCCACTTCGGGTATTTCCAGTAGATTTTCAAGCGTGTGTTTGGTGGTATTATCTCTTACCCGCCGTACCGGTGAGAATATTACAATAGGGGGTGTGGTAGAGAACAAATTAAAGAAGCTGAATGGGCTTAAGTTAACATTCCCATTGCTGTCAACGGTAGAAGCAAAACAAACAGGCCTTGGTACGATGGCATGTTGCAGGTAGTGCTGTGCATCTAAAGTATTAAGTTCATTTAATTGGAGGGTTAACATATTTCATTTACCATCAACGGTTGCGTCAGTTGTTTATGTCGGATTATAACTTATATACTTCTCAAGGGGTAAATTCGTGATTTTTCAATTTTTCAATTTGAAAAAAATATCTCTTTCCATCTACCTAAGGTTGAAAACTGGTGACCGTTTTCAACCTTAGTAGAATCATTCATTGAAGGTGTCCGACCTTATTACCTTACTCTAACTTTTAAGAAGGTAATAAGGTCGAATCATTTAAGTCATTTATTTTCTTCTATACAACTAAGGTAATTACCAGCTGTTTTTAGCGAAACATCGGAGCACCTATTGGGAGACTACTAAGGTTTGAACGAAAAATGTATAATGGTAGCAACAATCCGACTCACTTTTTTTCCCCTTACGCAGTATAGATGATTCCACCTGATAGTGCCTAAACTGGCAGCTTCTTTAAAGCCAGGATGGAAAAATCACTCTCATCTTTCACGATCGTGTTGGTGAGTTTTCCTAATCCATCAATCTCCATTTCAACCACATCACCTTCCTGCAACCATTGTTCGTTATAATTGGGATCGTTTAATTTACCGGTACCATTCAGTTCTAAAAAACAGCCGGTGCCAACGGTACCGCTTCCGATAATATCGCCGGGGAACAGGTGCACGCCATAACTGCAACGCTCAATGATCTCCGCAAAGGTCCAATCCATATCGCTTAGGTTGCCCTCGCTTACCGGCACATCATTTACCCGGCATTTCATTGCCAGGTTCCAGGATTTGCCCGTATGATTTTCCTTGCCGGGCACTTCATATTCTTCCAGTTCATCGAGTGTAACCAACATCGGCCCGATTACGGTTGCAAAATCTTTCCCCTTCGCAGGTCCGAGGTTCAACAGCATTTCTTCCATCTGTAGTTGTCTTGCGCTTATATCATTCATTATCATTAGCCCCGCAATATATTCATCTGCTTCTGCTGCGGGGATATTGCGCCCGCTTTTTCCAATTACAATGGCAGCTTCTAATTCAAAATCAAGTTTTTGAAAATGATCCGGCATACAAATTATATCACCAGGACCTTGTATGCTGTTGTGATTAGTAAGATAAAAAACCGGGTACTGATCAAATTGAGGAATCATTTCAGCACTCCTGTTTCTACGTGCCGTAGCAACATGCTGCCTGAAAGCATAAGCATCCCTGCAACTACTTGGATGCGGGACCGGCGCCAACAATTCGGCGCTTTCATAAGGATGTCCCATTGTACTCCTTACCATACCAGACCTTATTTTTTGTTCTGCTGCTTTTGCCAGGGGAAACACATCTTCCCAGTAGTTTAAAAACATTGCCATGCTAATAGGAAGATCGGGATGTAGCGAATCAGTATCATATAAAACGCCCTCTACATACAAAGCCAGTTGATCCTGACCGTCTTTTAAATAAGTGACCAATTTCATAAAAACAAAATTATGGTTAAATAGCGATTTCAATCTCCCGGAATATAGAAAGTGAGCGCAACTTTCGCGGGAGACATATCAATGTTATGATATAAACTCAAGTTATGTTATTTAATAAAATTCATAACAAGTGGATGAAGCCATTATAGCTCAACCATCACCTGCATCATTATAAAGAACAGGAAAAGGGATTTGGCATAAGCTCTACTTTATGGGATCATGTATTTGGGACCATGTTTGACCTGGAAAAAGAAAAAGAAGATAAGGAGAAGGTTGGCGAGCTGATGTTCAAGTCACGCAACACCAGGCAACGGGTATAATGATCACCATTTTTCCTCTTCTGTAAAATTGGTATTGCCGCTGCTATATTGCTGGCGGGTCTTTATTTTTTGTACCTGTCTTTCGATGATGAGCGACGCAATTATTTTGCACGCATCTGTTCCTGTATTTTGCTGAAGGAGTTGCTTCAATTTCCCTTCACTTACATCTACCCGGTATAATACGGTGATCAGTTTTTGAAAATCATTTTGAATGAGGCTGTTTATATGAACTGAAACAAGCTGCTCCAGTTCTTCCATACTAATGCCAGGCTCAGCATCAATTGCTAAATTGTTGTTGATCTCCTTAACAAGCTGCCCGTTATCCATATACAATATTGAAAATTCGCATTAATAGTGTTCCACAACACCGAGGCCAAATAAGGCAAAATCATATTTTACAGGATCATTTTTATCCAGCGTTCGCAGGTAATTGGTAAGCTCTAACGCCGACTGCCACTGCACTGCCGTTGTTTTGTTTTGATCTCCCTTTAATAGATTTAATTTTTTAGCCACCCGTATTACATGCACATCCATCGGACATATTAATTGTGCAGGCGAGATATTTTTCCATATCCCAAAATCAACGCCGTTATTGTCCCTCCGTACCATCCATCTTAAAAACATGTTTAATTTTTTGCAGGCAGATTTTTTTACAGGAGTTGCAATATGCTTTCGGCAATGTTTTTCTTCAGAGGCTTCCTCATCGTAATTAAACACATAATTATGAAACCCTGCAAGCGCATTTTCAACGGTTGTATCGCCGGGAAGCATCCACTTTGTAAAAGCGGTTTCCAAACTTTTTTGTCCGCAAAACTGATAGTGGTACTTTAAAAAATTCATAAGATGCCACAGGTCCATATCATTAAAAGTTCGGTGGACGAACCCATTAAAAACCGACATCTCTTCAGGGTTTTTGTGCCAATCGGTATTCATGATAAAATTATAAGGCGCATTGTTCATCAGCCCTAATAATTTATCACACGAATTAATAATACTCTTCCTGTTGCCCCAGGCTAAAATCGCCGCGAAGAACCCGGCAATTTCAATATCCTGTTTTTTAGTAAAGCGATGCGGAATACTTATGGGATCATCTTTAATGAATGAAGGATGATTGTAAAGACTGGCTTTAGTGTCTAAAAATTGTTTGAGGTTGTGTTGAATTGTCATTCTTAGTTTGTCTTCTCCACAATATCATTAAATTAATAGAGTTACTGTCTCCCTTTTGATTATTCAATAGCTGTTGAGATTTGTCTGCTCCGGATTGAGGAGGGTAAAATTGTTGAGTTTTATAATTTCAACTGCTGCTAAGTACAAACCAAATAATCAGGCTTATTGAATATTCTTTATTCTGGCTTCTAACTCCTTATCGGTTATTGTCGATTGTGCACTTTTATCGTAAATGCTGATGAGGTAAACGGTTTGTTTAATTATTTTTACATGAGTGATGATTCTTGCCCCACTACTTTTCCCTGTATTCTTTGAGCGGATTGCCATTCGTATTTTATAGCAATCTTTTCCAATGGGCGTACCGACTGTAGGATTACTTTCTAAGCTGGCGCCGAGTTGATCTATCTCTCTTTTCAGAGAAGGAAATTTTTTATATAAGAGCTTAAACTCTACCCTGAAATCCGGTGTGGGTATTACTTTATAGCTCATCCAAAAATTCTTTAAGTGTGTTCAATTTTAGCTTCCCGGCTGCATGAAGTTGCGCTTCTTTATAACCTCTTTCAATACTATCCAGTATTTCCTTTTTTGTTTTGTTATCATCTCCCGCAACTTTCTTCTTCTTTTTTATGGTTGCCTTAATTTTTGTACGCTCTAAAAACTCACTTACAAAAGCAAGCTCTTTTTTATCTTTCGGTTCAATGATGATTGTTTCCATACCATAAATTTAATTATTTTTTGAACACTTATCCAATTGCCTGTTCCAGGTCATTCATCAAATCCTCTGCATCTTCAATGCCTACGCTTAACCTGATCAGTCCATCAACAAGACCATTCTTTAATCTTTCTTCTCTTGGTATGGATGCATGCGTCATTGATGCCGGATGGTTGATCAACGATTCTACTCCGCCAAGGCTTTCGGCAAGCGAAAATAATTTGGTGGATGACAAGACTTTCGTGGCAGCTTCTATGCTGCCGTCCTTCAGGGTAAAGCTCATCATTCCGCCAAAATCTCTCATTTGCTTTTTTGCTGTTTCATAGCCGGGATGATCTTCAAACCCACACCAATACACCTTTTCAACTTTGGGATGCTTGCGCAGGTAATGGGCGATGGCGGCCCCGTTTTCGCTATGTCGTTGCATTCGCAGGTGAAGGGTTTTAATTCCTCTCAATACTAAAAAACAATCCATTGGGCCGGGCACTGCGCCACAGCTTTTCTGGATAAAATATAATTGTTCCCGCAACGCTGGATCATTTAGCATCAACGATCCCTGGATAACATCACTATGACCGCCAAGATATTTGGTAGCTGAATGCATCACAATATCGGCCCCAAGATCTAAGGGGTTTTGCAGGTAAGGAGATGCAAACGTATTATCAACGCATAGCAATGCATTCGCTTTTTTTGCCAATCCTGCCACAGAAGATATATCTGTAATATTCATCAGCGGATTGGTAGGTGTTTCTATCCAGATCATTTTTGTTTTGCCGGTTATCGCCGCCTGTACATTTGCAATATCGGAGGTGTTAATATATATAAATTTGATCCCGAATTTTTCGAACACTTTTGTAAAAAGCCGGTAAGTGCCGCCGTACAGATCATTGGATGTTATTACTTCATCACCGGGCGCTAAGAGTTTGATAACGGCATCCGTTGCAGCTACACCGCTGCTGAAAGCCAATCCATACTTTGCATTTTCCAACACTGCCAATGCTTCTTCCAGTGCTTTGCGGGTTGGGTTCTGGCTTCGGGCATATTCATAACCTTTATGTTGGCCCGGCGCAGCTTGTACGTATGTGGATGTTTGATAAATTGGTGTCATGATGGCCCCTGTACTTGGATCTGGCTCGGCGCCGGCATGAACGATCTTTGTTGCTGATTTCATTTGTATAAAATTGAGTTGCAAAGGTGAAGAAATAAATTTGAAGCCATTTCCATATTACTCATATAATTTGAGCTGCACACAAATATCTCCAATCAAAATTATCGGCATCATGTGCTTTTAAAAGCTTCACTTTTTTATTGAGTACGCTGGTATTTAATATGCGGTTATTAACCAGTTTTCTTTTAGATTCATGGACATACTCCTGTAGTTCTTTATTTTGAAACCAGGCATATTGCGGTGGTTCGTATCCAACCTTTTCGCTGCGCCAAACTATACTATCGGGTAACTTATTCTTAAGAGCATTACGCAGCAGCCATTTGGTCCAGCCATCATGTATCTTAAATTTCGCAGGCAAAGAAAAAATAAATTCCACCAGTTCATGATTTAAGAAGGGTAGCCGCACCTCACGGCCATGTGCCATACTGTTACGATCTGCAAATCTTAGTAACTCTTCCAGTCCCATGGTATGCGTATTGAAATGCAGGATATCATTGAGTTTAGATACAATCGGTTTGTGAATACCCTCCCATTCCCGCCCCCTGAGTGATGTGATAAAATTGCTGTTGATATCAGGATGCATTACCGCCTTGTTATATTCATGTTTTTCCAATTGCATGGAAGCATGCGCAGGAAAAAAAGCGGCGAGGTAATTTTTAAAGCTCCACTTAAATGGTATCTTATTTTTGCGAAAATTTCTCTTCTCCCTGATCACAGCGATAAAGTTCTGCTTGTTTACCAGTTGTTGCAAATACCAGTGTATATACTTATGATATCCTCCCAATATTTCATCGGCGCCCTGTCCATCCAACAATACTTTTACACCGTGCTGTTTTGCCAGTTCAAATACACGGTATTGGGCATAAATACTTGCCGAAGTAAATGGTTCTTCCTGGTGATAACAAAGCGAATGAAAATTTTTCAAAAAACCCTGTGCCGAAGGTGAGGTTTGAAAATTTTGCAACTCGAATTTTCTCACCACAGTCTGTATATAGGCTGATTCATCTTTTTCAAATCCGGGAAACACGGCCGAAAAGGTCTGCAGTTTCCTGTTCTTATTTTTTATTTGGTTGATAAAAGCAACAATGGCAGAGCTATCCAGGCCGCCGCTAAGGCTGGTGCCTACCGTTACGTCACTCCGCAGCCGCCTCATCACGGAACGTTTGAAAAGCATGGTAAATTTTTCAATTGCATCAGCAGGCGAAATATCTATTGCAATTTCTTTATTTAAATGCCAGTAAGCATGAATATGCGATCTGAAAGTAACAAGATTGATCTTTAAATAATGGGCCGGTGGAAGCGAGCAAATATTTTGGAAAAAGGTTTGTTCTTTATTATGAGCATTTTGCACATAGCCCAGTGTAAGATAATTAAGCAGCATTTTTTCATCTGCTTTTTTTGCAATGCCCGCTGCCCAAATGGCTTTCATCTCGCTGGCAAAAATAAACTGCCCGTTATCCTCATAATAATAAAAAGGCTTTTCACCAAACCGGTCTCTTGCCGCAAATAGGGATCTTTCTTTATTATCCCAAATGGCGAAGGCAAACATTCCGTCAAAATGCTGCAGGCAGTCTTCTTTCCAATGGTCGTATGCAGCTAAAATAACTTCTGTATCGGACTGCGTGTTGAAGCGATAGCCTTTTTTATATAGCTCATCTCTTATTTCAATGTAATTATAGATCTCGCCGTTGTAGGTAATGGTAAACCTCGGCTCGTTAAGGACAGCCATACCCCGGGGGGCCAACTGCATTGGTTGAGCCGCCGCTCTCGAAAGATCAATGATTGCAAGCCTGCGGTGACCAAGCACTGTTGTGCCTTCGGGATCTATCCAGTAACCTTCACCATCGGGGCCCCTGTGGGCTATTGAATCGGTCATTTTATTGATCCGTTCTTTACCAACTAATAAGGTATTGGGGGAAATGATTCCGGCTATTCCACACATGTTGTAAATATCCAATAAAAATCCCGGCAATGGGCCGGGATATGCAAATTAAGTAATTCTAAAAAGTGAAAGGAAGACTCACCCTGAGATTATCCCATCCAATCAACAGGCTGGCTCCAGTGGGATTTTTTTCAAAGGCCATCACAAAAGATTCCAGCACCTCCACTTGCTTTTGTACCATCACATCTATGCGTAACAAATCTTTTGCTGCATCGTATTTAAATGATCCCCAGGTGTCGGTTTCCTTGTTAATGATAAGCGTCCATTTGTCGGGATAAGGAATGCAGTACATGGTATAACGGCCCTTCTTTATTTTCGTGTTACCGATGGTTACAGTTTGAAAGAACTCGATTTCTGTTGCCTCGTTGGCGCCCAGCCGCCACACCTGTCCATACTCCAGTAGTTCGCCAAATATAGTACGACCGTTTTTTTGAGGCCTGCTAAATATCACTCTTGCAACCAATGGCTCAGTTATTTTATCCTGGATTTTCAAAACGGGATAACCATTTGGATAATAACTCATGTCCATCGGAGATTTATCAACAGGAGGTAACTTGCCCTGTGCTGATAGCATAATACAATTAAATAGCAAACCAGCAGCTAACAACAATTTCTTCATATAACTTATTTTATTGTGGGCAAATATAAACGAATCAACCCTCATTAAGTTCTGCAAGCCTGTAAATTGCAAATTCCTTAAGAAGTGGGAAAAATGAATGGTAGCAGTCGTTCAACGCGTTATAATGGTCATTGAATATTTGAAAAGCCACCGCACATTCTGTGAGGTAAACGGCCCTTTTGACCAACCCGCCAAAACTCCTTTCGATACCGGGCCTAAACCTGTAATTATATAGCCAGTTCTGTTGCTTCATATAAGGCAACATCTGTTGAAATTTTAAAGGGAGTTGAACGAAGTTATTTTCGAGAGCCGTATATGTTAAATTGCAAAACTGTTCAAGGGCCTGCTCATTTTTAAATTCGTTTTTATCATTTGCTAAAAAATGATCGTAAACAATATCTATGAACGCCCCCGAGTACAAACGATAATCAGCTTTAAAATAAACCATTGCCTGTTTGGTAACAGGATGAGCATCTGTAAATTCATCGATGGCACGATGCAGTGTAATACCCTTCTGTATTGACAATGGGTAATCGAATTTCTTTTTGCCCTTTACAAAATCACTGATCATGTTACCGGCTAAAATATCGGGATCATTAAACGAAAGCCATGCATGGGCTAAGTAGTTCATAATTTATTGTTGAGTGTTTCACAGCATAATCATGTATGTTTTATTAAGTAACATACTGGCATTATCTAAAGTTAAGTTATTAAAAAACCGCTGAGCCCTGCCACTGAAACCGCTTTTACTTTTTAACATTCTGAATACAAAATTTATAATTTTTTTAAGGAACATTCGAAAGCCTTTACAGCAGTGGGTTTGCAAATTCATTCGCCTGCAAAATGTGCTAAATCCCTTACCGTTTAAATGTTTTATTTACTTGCTGTGTTCATTTAATCAACTACTCCTTTTATGTAGGTATGCCCTTTATATCTTTGGTTCATATTAAAGCTGCCAGTCATGAGGCGGTTAACATTCAAACCAAAAAAAGTATAGTTATGAAAAAGTTAGTAGTCATTTTAACAGCCGCGGTAATGCTGTTCTCCGCCTTCACATTCGCCACAGATAGCGACAATGTAAACGCCAGGGTAAAGGCCGCATTCCTTCATGATTTCTCTGCTGCGTCAGATGTAAGCTGGGGAAAAACGAGCGATTTTTATTTTGCAACCTTCACCTTAAACCATGTGGAGGTAAATGCTGCCTACACCGAACAGGGAGAACTGGTTGGCACTTCAAGAACAATGGAGACTTCCCAATTGCCTCTGAGTGTTTCTTTAGCGTTAGCCAAAAAATATGATGGGTACGAGGTAGCAAAAAAAGTGCTGGAATTAACATTTGAAGGGCAGACCCGCTATTATATAACGGTTGCAAATAATACTCATTTGCTGAAACTGAAATGTTTATCGAACGGCGATATTGAAGTTGAAAAGAAAATAAAAAAAGGGTAAGAAATAAAATCATTTATAGGAATAGCTGCCATACGGTGGCTATTTTTTTGTGTCAATATCGGGTGATTTTTATATGTTACCATTTAAGAGTTATAAGCATAGCCTGTTAACGTCTGTTAAATAAAAACTTCCTGGATATCATTTATTAAAGTGGGCCCGTTTTGCCGTTAAAAAATTACTTTTGCAGCCTTAAACAAACACAATGAGTAAAGGACCTGTTTCAAGTTTTATAGAGCATCACTACCGGCATTTTAATGCAGCCGCTTTAATGGACGCGGCTAAAGGATATGTTTCGCACCTGGATGAAGGTGGTAAAATGATGATTACGCTCGCCGGCGCTATGAGCACCGCGGAGCTTGGGTTGAGTCTTGCAGAAATGATCCGGCAGGATAAAGTTGCTATCATTAGTTGTACCGGCGCTAACCTGGAAGAAGATATTATGAACCTGGTGGCACACAGCCATTATAAACGGGTACCGAATTACCGGGATCTTAGTCCACAGGAAGAATGGGATTTGTTGGAGAATCATTACAACAGGGTGACTGATACCTGCATTCCCGAAGAGGAAGCCTTCAGGAGGTTGCAGCAGCATATCCATAAAATATGGAAAGATGCAGATGACAAAGGGGAACGTTATTTCCCTCATGAGTATATGTACAAAATGCTACTGAGCGGCGTACTGGAACAGTATTATGAGATTGATCCAAAAAATAGTTGGATGCTGGCGGCGGCCGAAAAAAATGTGCCGATCGTGGTACCGGGTTGGGAAGATAGTACCATGGGAAATATTTTTGCCTCCTATATTATTAAAAATGAATTAAAGGCCAGTACCATGAAAAGTGGCATTGAATATATGGTGTGGCTGGCTGATTGGTATCGCAATAATTCTTCAGGAAAAGGTGTCGGATTTTTCCAGATCGGTGGCGGTATTGCTGGTGATTTTCCTATTTGCGTGGTGCCAATGATGTACCAGGACCTGGAGTGGCACGATGTTCCTTTCTGGAGTTACTTCTGCCAGGTAAGCGATAGCACCACTTCTTACGGATCGTATTCGGGTGCAGTGCCCAATGAAAAAATTACCTGGGGGAAACTGGATATTAAAACTCCAAAGTTTATTGTGGAAAGTGATGCAACGATCGTAGTGCCGTTGATATTTGCGTGGATATTAGGATGGTGAGATATAAGAATGAAGTGATGCTTTCAAATGCAAAACATGAACGAAAGAAATTACATAAAGATCGGCATCGCTGGCCCGGTTGGCTCTGGTAAAACAGCGCTGATTGAAAGGCTTAGCCGGATGATGAGTGAGGAGTATAGCCTTGCCGTAATTACCAACGATATCTATACTAAAGAGGATGCTGAATTTTTAACCCAAAATAGTTTGCTGCCGCCCGAGCGGATCATTGGTGTAGAAACAGGCGGCTGTCCGCATACTGCGATACGGGAAGACGCCAGCATGAACATGGAGGCGGTAGAAGAAATGGCGGAGCGGATACCAGATGTAGAGATTATTTTTATTGAAAGCGGGGGCGATAATTTATCTGCAACCTTTAGTCCTGATCTTGCTGACCTAACGATTTTTGTGATCGATGTAGCAGAAGGAGACAAGATTCCCCGTAAGGGCGGACCCGGCATTACAAGGAGCGATCTGCTAATCATTAACAAGATCGACCTTGCACCTTATGTAAATGCCGACCTTAATGTAATGGAAAGAGATTCCCGCAAAATGCGCAATGGTAAGCCGTTTATTTTTACCAATTTAATGAGCCTGGAAGGATTAGATGCCGTGGCCGGCTGGATAAAGAAATATGCCTTAATGGAGACGGTGGATGAACCTGCATTATTCAGATGATCTCCAGGCTCAACATACAAGCCGCTGTAAAAGCGGATCGTACTTACCTGAAAAATGTATTTTTTACTACCCCTTTTAAAATAGCAAACATAACTGAAAACCGGAAGGCTCGTCAGTTGAAACTGATGCTGATGAGTTCGTCACCTGGCATATTGGACGGTGATCAATATCAAATAAAAATTGACCTGGACACAGGAAGTTCTGTGCAACTGCTTACACAATCTTACCAACGTTTATTCAATATGAAAGAGTCTGCCACCCAATCTATGGAGGTGAATATGGCTGCCGGAAGTTCTTTTTTTTATTTGCCTCATCCCGCCGTGCCTCATAAGCAATCCAGCTTTTCGGCTACCAATAAAATTTATCTTGCAACCCGTTGCAGTTTAATCTTGGGTGAAATACTGACCTGCGGAAGAAAATTGAACGGCGAAGTTTTCTTATTTTCAAAGTATCATTCTATCACTGAGATCTACCTTGAAAATAAACTGGTTGTTAAAGAGAACCTGTTGATACAGCCGGCGCTTACAAATGTGAATGCCATTGGCCAACTCGAAGGATTTACACACCAGGCGAGTTTGATATACCTTGATGAGCAAGCACTGGATGTAGAACTTAGCAAAAGCCTCCAGGGGTTTTTGGGCGGGCAAAATAATATAATGTTCGGTATAACAAAGGCGCCCGTGAAAGGGCTGATCATCCGCCTACTTGGCCAAAAAGCAGAACAGCTTTATGACTGCCTGGTAAAGATGGGAGAGATGATAAATACTGGTAAAACAATTCAAACCAATCTTGTATAATGTCTGAAATTCAGGTACTGATACTTACCGCTATTTCAATCGCATGCCTCCATACAGTAACGGGACCAGATCACTATCTTCCCTTTATTGCATTATCTAAATCAAGGGGATGGTCTGCGGGCAAAACAATCGGTTGGACAATGATTTGCGGTTCGGGCCATGTGTTTAGCTCTGTTTTATTAGGTCTCGGTGGCGCTGCCCTTGGCTGGTCGTTATCTAAATTAGGCTGGCTCGAAAGCATGCGGGGTGGTGTAGCAGGATGGTTTATGATGATCTTCGGAATTATTTATGGCGCCTGGGGCCTTTTTCACGCTTTTAGAAATATCCCACATAAGCACTTTGATGTGGAAGGAGAAAATGATCTGTATGTATACGAACATTCACATGGTAAAGCAATTACATCCAGGGAGCGATATAAAGTAACACCCTGGGTAATGTTCATCATTTTTATTTTAGGTCCCTGCGAACCAATGATACCATTACTTTATTTTCCAGCAGCAAAAAATAGTTGGGTAGGAATGGGAATACTGATCACTGTGTATACTATTGTAACATTAGCCACCATGCTCACTATGGTGCTGTTAGGATACTTTGGGGCCGGCTACATAAAAACCGGCAAGTTAGAGCGCTATGCTCATGCACTAGGTGGGATGACCATTTTTATTTGTGGAGTAGGGATGGTGTTTTTGGAATGGTGAATAGCGGTATAACTTTTTCCAGGTGTCGCTACTTAATCGATGCCTTATTCATCAATCAACGTGTTATAAGCAATCTCAAAATAAACCATTAAGATAGGTACAAGTTAATTTATCATATACATAACTTTATTTTATGGATGTAAAATTCACACTTAAATTAGAGCAAAACATAATAGAAAAAGCTAAAGTCTATGCTAAATCACATAGGACAAGTCTATCTAAATTAATTGAGAATTATTTACAAAAAATAACTAACGATAATAGGGAAGAAGAGAAAATTACTCCTTTGGTAAAGAGTTTATCAGGTATTATAGATTTACGTACGGATTATGATCACAAAAAGGAATATTCAGACTTCTTAATGAACAAGTACATGTAATGGAAAAAGTATTTGTTGATACCGATATTATTCTTGATTTATTAATTAATTCAAGTTGCTAGTTACTAAGTGATTTTATTTAGCGTGAACGCCAAAATAAACATCACCAGTTTGAGCAGGAAGCCTTTAAAGGTTACTGCATGTATCTTTCTTAGGAACAAGGCTTTTATTTCACTAAAGCAGGTCTCTATTCCTTTTCGCATTTGTTCTTTTATAAACCTTATCCAGGGTTCGTCCTTCCTTAATGAATTTCTTTTTCGTTGAATCATCAAATCGATTAATTCCGTTTCTCTCAGATCATCTTCTATCTGATAATCTGTGTAAGCAGCATCTCCATATATTTTGCTTTCCGCCGCTACTGCCAATGGTAATTTCTTTAATGCCTGCACATCACTTTCACACCCTGGAACAAACCCAAATTCAACCGGAATACCCTGACTATTGACCAATACCTGTACTTTGACACCATAAAAATACCTTCTCATACTACTTTGTTTGCCTCTCCATTGTTTCCCCTTTAACAGCTTGCAACGGCTGATACGAATGTTATCACAAACTGCTACCGGAAACGAATCAATCACATATTCTGATGCACCTGCGATACTTTTCAGGTAGTGGCCAATTTGATAAAACATTGAAAAAAGAAATTCTCCTAAATTATGCAACCGACGGTTAAAACGACTTTTATCCAGCATCCCGGGAACTAACTTTGTCATCTTCATAAAACCTCTGGCATTGTCCACGTGGCCTCCAAAATAAAGAGCGGAAACCATAGCCGTTGTTATTATCTCGCTGTCACTAACCTTTCGCCGATTATCCTCAAAATGGCCAATGGATTTTAAAATATCATCTACAATACAATAAATCCTTATAATTTTATCTTCAGTGAGCATAGTGATAAATTGTTTTTAAGTGTCGTAACTCAAAAATAATTCTTATCCATGCTCACTCTTTTATTTATTAACTAGCAACTTGGGTTAATTAAAACTAATCGAGCACCTTTTTATTCATTCCGCAAGTTTATTTTCTGCTGCCGATGAAAATGAACTAAAGATATTTGTATCATCTTTATCATTCGCCAATTTGAACTATATCTTATCTAAGCAATATTCAGCTGATCAAGCAAGAAAAAAATTACTTAAATTCAAAACCTTAGTAACAGTTTTGTCAGTAACAGATAAGGTAATAGAGCTTGCATTATCCTCGGACTTTAAAGACTTTGAAGACGGTATCCAATATTTTACTGCTATTGAAAATAATATAAAAACCGTTTTGACAAGAAATTTGAAGGATTACAAATATGCAGAAATCTCTGTGCTCACTGCAGAACAGTTTTTAAAGGGAAAGAAGTAGGGGCTGCCTTTAGTCGAATAAACGAGGGGGGATTTCACCCCCTGCTCCTCACAGGCAGTGTCGGACAGTGGCCCATTAATGAATCATCGATCATGTTTCCACCAGCCCTCTTGTCAAACGCAGCGTACGCATTTAACACGCCGCAGAAGCCAAAGCGGCTCTAATATGATCTTCCTTTAAGGGTAATCCTGTTAAATTTCATTGATATTCATGCCTGATGCACCGCGAAATCAGAGAATGGATGCGGGCTAACCAATCTTCAAAACGAAAAGATATGTCCAACAATCAAGCAAAAAAACGCATTTGATGTAAAAAATACGGTCGTAAAAATATAGAAAAAATGCTATAGGGTTCAGTATTTTGAATATATATCTTTATCTCCTAATTCAATTTTTATGAAACCATCCAACCCAACCCTATTTGCCGGCTTATCAAAATTTGTCAATGAAATTTGCTTAGCCCTGTTCGTTTCAACCGACAAAAGAGAATTTCAGCGATTAAAGGACTTTATCGCCTCTTAGTTTTACAAAAGCTATTAGCTAAACAGGTATTCAACATCTGCCTTGCTCAACGCTTTTACAAAATTCACGTCATCGGAAATAAGCTCACTGGCCAGTTTGCGTTTTCGTTCCTGCAGTTGCAGGATCTTATCTTCAATAGTATCAATACAGATCATCCGGTAGGCAAAAATATTTTTCGTTTGCCCGATACGATGCGTACGGTCAATGGCCTGTTGTTCTACAGCGGGGTTCCACCATGGGACAACAATGTACACATAATCCGCTGCCGTTAGGTTCAAACCGACACCGCCCGCTTTTAATGATATCAGGAATACACGGCACTCATCCTTATTTTGGAAATTGTCAATTGCCTTTTGCCGGTCTGTTATACTTGTGCTGCCATCAAAGTATTCAAAAGGTATAGCCTGCTCCTGCAGCTTTGCTTTTATCAATGCCAGCATACCCAGAAATTGGGAAAATATCAATGCCTTATGTTCGCCGATATTCTCGGTTATCTCACGGGTAAGCTCATCCAGTTTAATGGAATGGTTTGGATATTTGTCTTCCTCATTTAATATCGCAGGGCTATCACAGATTTGGCGCAGCTTCATCAATCCCTGCAAAATGGTGAGTTGAGATTTATCAATACCCTGCTCATCTATAACTCCCATAATTTTATCTCGGTAGCTGTTGCGATAGGCATCATAAATTTTTCGCTGTTCCTTTTCCATTTCGCAAAAAAGAATAGTTTCGGTTTTTTCCGGCAGGTCTTTCGCAACCTGTTCTTTAGTACGTCTTAAGATAAAGGGATACAAAAGCTTCCGCAAATGGTCTTTCTGTTCCTGCTCGCCAAACTTATCGATAGGCGTGGCAAACTCGTTGCGGAAAAAATCCATACTTCCCAACAAGCCGGGATTCAGGAAATTCATTTGTGCAAAAATATCGAAGGTGTTGTTTTGCAAAGGCGTACCGCTCATGCACAAACGATTTTTAGCAGTCAGTAAGCACGCAGCCTTTGTAACTTTTGATGCAGGATTTTTTATGGCCTGGCTTTCATCCAATATTACATAGTCAAACAAAATCTTCATCAGCATCTGAATATCGCTGCGCAGAGTGCCATAAGTAGTGATCACAATATTCGCCTTTTTCAACTCTTCTATGTCCCGTGTACGCATGCTTCCGTGGTGTATCTTCCAGGTTAGCTCGGGGGTAAATTTGCGAATCTCATTTTCCCAGTTATATATAAGTGTAGTAGGGCAAATTACAATGGAAGTTAAGTTGCCATTTACAGACTTAAAATGCTGCATCATGGTGAGTGCCTGCACTGTTTTACCCAAACCCATATCGTCAGCTAAAATTCCTCCCCAGCCTACATCGTTCAAATAACTCAGCCATTGGTAGCCTGCCTTTTGATATGGTCTTAGTATCGGCTCTAATTCTGCCGGCGCATCTATTTCCGGTATTTGTTTAAACTCACGAAGCCTTTCGAATTTTTCATCCAATGCAAAACTTAGTTCGGTTACATGACGGTTTTCGTACAGCTCATCTATCACACTCATGTGATATTTGGACAGCCTTAGTTTATCATTTTTGCCATCGCCAACCTTGAAGAGAAGAGAATATCTTTTAAGCCATTCATCTGGTAAAATACCCAGTGTTCCATCTCCCAACTGAACAAAAGATTGTTTGGAAGCCAACGCCTTTTTAATATCACTAATGCCCACACGCTGCCCTTCAAAGTCGATCTCCACTTTTGCATCAAACCAATCAAGGCCGCTGCTAACATGAATATGGGTGGACGGCCTGGCAGTATTAAACCGAAAATTCCGGAGGGCTTCAAATCCAAATACCGGCACCTTCATGTCCTTCATGGAATCTACAAAAAGAAAAAACCAATTATTCTTCAATACATCCGGACCTTTTAAAATAAGGGCGTTCCCGTCCTGCGGCCGGATAAATTGTGAATGTAATGAACTGAGTTTGTCAACAAAGCGTTGCTCAGCTTCCTTATTCCGGTGAACGATCAGGATCTTATCACCATCAGGTATGGTGATGGTATCTTTATCAGAGGCCTTTGTTTCAAAACCTTTGTAGCTGAATATTGGCTGAAACACCAGGTAGTCTCCCTTTTCCTGCAACATCAATTTTACCTCGGGCTCGCCGCTTTTTATTTCTCTTATCAACGACTTGTCAAATTCAACCTGGTAATCTTTGGTCAATGGCAGTATCAGCTTTTGCATTTGCTGGCTCCATGTTTCCTTGCGCAACTTGATATTGCCATTCTTAATAAACTTTTCCGCCTGCAAAACATCTTCGGGCTTTTGCCACAAATAAAAAGTATGGTTGAATAAAAACAGGATACTGTTGTTACATTCATTATCCGTAACCGGTTGAAAAGCGCCGTTGATCTTGAACCGGCACTGCAATTCAAAATCTTCGCCCTGGGCTACTATCTTAAATTGTGGCGAAATAAAATTTTCACTCAATGATACTTCTACAAGGTTATCGGTTTTGAAAGTTTTGCCTTCGGGCAGGTAATACACGAAAGGATTTGCAACCTGTTCTTCAAAAAGTTTTTTCAGTTTTGGCTGATAATATTCGGTGATCAGCGATTTCGTCTCCTCTGGCAGATCATCGCCTTCTGTATGAATGATATTTTCCCAAATGCCGCTAAATGGGGAGTTGCGGTTAAGGTATTTATTTACCTCGGAGGGCTGAAGTTTACGAACCTGCTGCAAAAGGATTTTATCATCTTCACTCAAAGCTTCTGTATTCACGTATTTTGTGAGGTCGAGCTTTTCTGGCTTTCCAAGCAACTTGTTATTATTTTCATCAGCATCTCCTTGCACCAGCTCCAATGCGAAATGAGGATAGGTGGTTGCATTAAAGTTAAAGACGAGCCCCAGTTTTTTAGTATAAGTTTCAGTGGTTGCCACTTCAGGCTCCGGTTGCGGTTGTCTTTCCTGGAAATAGGAAGGCCTTGTAATTGGCGCCGCCTGCGTAACTCTTTTGATGGATGTGTCCAGTACCTTTAAAAACGGTTTACCTTCTTTATAGATAAATTCAAATTTCCCTGAAAGGTCATCTTCTAAATTATAGCCGTATATCTGCAGGAGTTTATTTTTCTCCTTATCCCAGTTGCGGATAGTATCGAAATAGTAGGGGCCATATTGTTTAAATAATTGTAGAAACAACGCGACTTTATGAACACATAAAGGATATTCTGTTTCATCGCATTTACAAGATGTGTCAAAATTCCTTTCATCATTTTTTTGAATCACCAATGGGAACTCCGTTCCATCCAATTCCAATGTGGCCTCCACACGCTCATTAGCAGCTATTGCAATTTTAGCTTGTTGGTTATCAGCCAAGGTCTCGGCTTCGTCGTACATCTCCGGAGTACACAGCAGCCTGATCACCTTCAGCTCTACATTCTTCATTTTTGCCACGGTGTGGCGCTGGTTATATTGTAGGTTACTGCTACCCAACATATTCTTGTCCACCAGTTCCTGTAGTTGAAAAAGAGCAGCAGCTTCATGCCGGCAGATGTCGCCCAGGTTGTAAGGGCAACTGCATCGCAGCGACATGGATTTAGGATCGTTATATTTTTGAATATTTACTTTATAGTAGGTTGTATAAGTATCATCCTTCACTCTAAAAACAACCGTATTAAGCAGCTCATCATGTTCTACCAGCTCCACATACCCGATAGCATGAATTTTTTTTCCTCTTCGGATAACCTCATCAGAGCCGGTATTGTAGACGTATTTGATTAAATGGGATAAAGCCAA
Organism: Ferruginibacter sp.; assembly: GCA_039922055.1. Classification (GTDB taxonomy): domain Bacteria; phylum Bacteroidota; class Bacteroidia; order Chitinophagales; family Chitinophagaceae; genus Ferruginibacter. Next base: position 11,285 of record JBDSAP010000085.1, on the reverse strand, counting down.
AATGTGAACGTTTTATTGATGTACGATTACTTTTTTGCCCATTTGAAACGAAAGGTCAGTTCAGAAAAGAGCAATTTGCAAAAGTAAAGCAAAATAAGTAAGAGGAGAAAAAAATGGAGTTCTAAATGCTACCTATACAGAAAATGTCTGATGTAGGATGTCTGATGTCTGATGTGTGATGTGTGCGTCTTGCTTATACCTTTAAAAAGTTGAATGTTTTACCTTATTGTTAAATTTTGAATTCATTGCCTGGGTTGTGCGGCATCGAGTCAAGGCAAAGAATACAAGCCGCCCTGGCATCATCAACAAAAGATGGATAAATTTTGTAAGCCAGAGGCATAATCTGTTTATAGATTTTCAGAGAATCCCTGAGACAATTTTTGACTACCGATATTCTGCAAACCGTTTGTCCATTTTTACATCATACATCATACATCAGACATCCTACATCAGACATCGAATTGGCTTTTCACCAATTTACCTCCTTCATACAGGCAGAGCACATTTGCGCCGTCCGGAGTAAGGCAATACCGGATATCCTTTTCCAATCCATACTTCATCAGGCGATGAAAGTGAGACGCATTTTTAGCCTGCATGAAACCGAACATATCATCTTTCGCATCATTGTACATGGTTTCGGCCATGTTTGATGAATCACAATTAATGTCAAAATACTGCCTGACACGGCTAATGACGGCACCGGCAAAAAGGGTGTCTTCAATATTCACCCGGTCTTTCCAGGCTGCACACCCAAGTATCACGGGCATTTTTTTCGCAATGAGATAATCACACACGGCAGATAAATTTGGAAAAGAACCGGTAATTATACTTTTTGCGCCACGTTCCAGAGCCATGTGTAATAATTTGGTGCCGTTGGTAGTGGTAAGGACCAATGTTTTACCATTAATGAAAGTTTTGGGATATTCAAACGGTGAGTTCCCGTATACCAATCCTTCGGCAATATGGCCATCTCTTTCTCCGGCAGTAATGCCTTCTATTTGTTTGCCTAAGCGAATACATTCCGCAACGGTTTCTACGGGGATGATGTGTTTTGCGCCATTGTTTAAAACAGTAGCAATGGTAGATGTAGCCCTAAGTACATCAATTATTACAACGATACTGCTGCTGACATCATACAGGTGCAACAGTGCTGGCGACAGGGAGGTAAATAAAACTGGCTTTTCCGATTTCTTTTTGCTTTCCATTAGTTCAATATCACTTTCCATTTTTGCGTTTCAGAATAATCTTTTATTACTGCATTTCTTTTTACGAGCAGTTCCTTCATGTAACGTTTTAGAAACACCCGGTTAAAGAACTTGCCGGCAGCAGCATAAGGACTTTCAAATTCTATTTTATCAATCATAATTGTACCGTTTTCAGTACCCTTAAAATGATGTTCATGCTTAAAACTTTTAAAATCGCCCTGTATCATTTCATCAATAAAAAGTACGGGCCTCTGCATCAATGTAATTTTTGAAGTAAACCTTCTCAGTTTAAATAAATGCTTTGCCTGCCAGGTAACCGTTTCATTTTCGTTGATGAGACCATTTGTAACTCCCGCAATTGCTTGTTCACGGGTATGAGATGTGGAAATTCTATGCAGGTTGATGCTCCTGCTAAGGTCAAATACTCTTTCGACCGGGGCTGTTATAAAAGTTGTTAGGTGAATAAAGGCCATTTTAATGGATAATAGTTTAACGGATAATGGATAAATATTTAAAGCAAAAGGGGAGGCGAAATGAGTTATGAGTGTTCCAGCATCCAGTATCAAGCATCCTTCCAATTATCCATTCCACTAAACAAAGGGCATTTTAACAACTTTGGCCTTTAACAGGGTATTCCGCACACTGATATAAATTTCAGTGCCGATAGGTGCGTGGTAGACATTCACATATCCTATACCAATTGCCTTACCCAGCGAAGGTGACTGAGTGCCTGACGTAACTTTTCCGATATCGGAGCCCTCAAAATCCTTTATTATATAATCATGACGGGCAATTCCTTTTTCCAGCATTTCAAAACCAACCAGTTTTTTAGTGATGCCATCCTCTTTTTGTTTTTCGAAATACGCCCTGTTGGTAAAGTCTTTGGTGAATTTTGTGATCCATCCCAGGCCGGCCTCCAATGGCGAAGTGGCATCATCAATATCGTTTCCGTATAAACAAAAGCCCATTTCCAACCGCAATGTGTCTCTTGCTCCTAAACCTATCGGCTTGATGCCTTGCGCCGCACCCGCAGCAAAAATTGCATCCCATACTTTATCTGCCGCACCATCTTTGTCTTCAAAATAAATCTCTACTCCCCCAGCGCCCGTGTAGCCCGTTGCACTAATTACCACATTCTCAACGCCGGCAAACTTGCCCCTTACAAATGTGTAATATTTCAAGTTCAGGATATCGGTGTCTGTCAACGATTGTAATATCCTGGTTGCATTCGGCCCTTGTATTGCTAAAAGGCAGGTCTTATCCGAAATGTCGTGCATCTCCACACCCTTATCATTATGACTGCTGATCCAGTTCCAATCCTTTTCAATATTGCTCGCATTTACAACCAGCATATAAGCTTTATTTTCTTCGAGGCAATATACAAGCAGGTCATCCACGATGCCGCCCTCATTATTTGGAAGGCAGCTATACTGGGCCTTACCCGCCACCAGTTTCGATGCATCGTTCGTTGTTACTCTCTGTATCAGGTCGAGCGCATTTTCGCCTTTCAAAATAAATTCTCCCATGTGGCTTACATCAAAAACACCTGCATTGTTACGAACTGTAGCATGTTCATCGTTGATGCCGCTATAACTGATGGGCATATTGTATCCGGCAAACTCAGCCATTTTCGCACCAAGTGCAATATGCTTTCCGGTAAAAGGAGTGCTTTTCATTTTATAGAAGGTAACAGGTAAAGTAAATTAGGATCCGGCGCAAATGTAAATTAAAAAATGTGGTTCAAATTATTCAACTGGAAGTTTCGTTCCGTGTGTTTATAGCAAAGCCCCGCCAGGAGTGGCAGGACTTTTTTTTGTTTCACTTCAACTCAACTAAGGAAACGACTTTAATCGATATTTACCAACAGGCTATATGATTGTAACTGGCTGATAGGTTCAACGGGGGTTTGGTTGAGGCCGATCTTTTCCAATTGTTTTTCTGCGTCTTCTTTTACTTTCCGTAACGAATCTTTCGCACGTCTTTTTTCCTGTTCCAATCTTAATCTCATCGAATCTAACACGGAGGCAGGTTTACTTGAGTCGTACCTGTATCCATCTTGGCTTTCATTTATTTTTACACCGTTCTCATCAACTTTTATATCGTCATCGCCATCGTTGATTTCTATTCCGTTCCTGTTTACTCTCACTCTTGTGCGGTTAGGATGCCTGTGGTCGTCTTCGTCAGCAGGGTTACCATCTAATGTATATAATCCGTCTGCTTTCATCATATAATCTACATCGTGATCCCAACCTCTTTCCTCATCATCAATATTTATATTAAAGTCTCCATTATCCCAGTTGCCGAATCTTACATCGTGTCCCCAGCCAACATTCCTGTCAATTCTTATTTGCTTGCCAACCGGAACATACACCGTAATGATCACCCGCTGGTTGCGGAACTTATTTTGACGTGTTATTGCAATTCCTTTATCAAGCACCAGCAATGAATCTTTTTGAAATACATTGAAATCGATCAGGTTGGCAAGCGTGTCGGCATACCGCCTATTGCGACCATTTGCCATTTTTACCATCGTTACTTTAAAGCTATCAGTAGGCGATTTTAAAATTTTAACTTCGACATTCTTTACAAAGGCAGTATCATCTTCCATTCCTTCAAATGGCTCAAACCTTAGCCAATTGTTCCTGTAAAACTTTCTATCAGGGGAATTGGTAGTTAATTCAAGTTTTTTAGTTCCAGGGTTGGCAAGGGCGATATCACGCTCTACTATATTATTACCGCTCCGGAAATCCCTGCTAACAGATGCAATTAAAGAGATCATACAAAACCAACCAATGATCCACAGGCTTATGAATGAGAAACGTAATACCCTGCGGTTACTTTTCATTTTGGCCAGGCGACGTATGATCCATGTGATGATACCAATTACAGGCACCGCAATAAAGAATAAGAGTGCACCCCAGGCAAATACACTCTGCCATCCATTATCAAGGACAAAATCTTTCAATGGAAAAATACCTATGGAAAATATTGCAAGGGCAAATAACGCGACTACCAGACCAAAGCTTACGCAACCGATGATGAAATAGGCGAATATTTTTACCAACAATACTATAATATCACCCAAAGATCTGCCGGTACGTCTTGCAGCCGATTTTACTTCTGTACCCATCATCTTTCCTTTTTCTTCGGCCAATGTTTTGGCTTCCTGCCCAAATTTTTCTGCTCTCTGCTGCATGCCTTTCATTTCACCTACAATTGAATTCTTAATGGAATTCATATCCACTTTTTCTCCTTTCATTTCCAGCTTTTCTGCCGTATTAGTAGCTTCAGGTATTACCAACCATAGTATAATGTACACGATCAGCGAACCGGGGCTAAAAGAAAGGTTGATGAAATTCGGGAAATTCATATACCCCCAATCGTTCCAGCGAAATACAAAAGATAAAAACGGTAGTAAGAATAAAATTCTTGGCAACCAGGAGTTTACTCCAAAATAGTTTCCAATACCGCTACACACACCGGCTATCAATTTATTATCGGGATCTCTGAACAATTTTTTGCGGGTGCCGCCGATTATTGTTGACGCACTGCTGGGAACCGCTATCCATAATATAAGGTAGGCCAGTAGACCTGTGCCGAAGGCCAGGGCAACGATCACAAAAACGATTCTTACCACAGTGGTATCCAAGCCGAAATAGTTGGCCAGGCCGCCGCAGACGCCACCAATCACTTTGTCGTTTTCTGTTCTGTACAAACGTTTTGAAGCTCCTGGTGTGGCTGTATAAGCCTGACTTGATTCTGCGCCGGCTGATTGTGAGTTACTTGATTTTTTGGAAGAGTTATCGTCTGCATCTTCAAATTCCTCGGGGCGTCCCATGCTCTTGATGATCGCATTTACGTCATCATCGGTAATGCAGGTTGCGCCTTTTTTCAATCGCTCCTGGAACAGTTCACCGATCCGGCTTTCAATGTCATTAATGATCTCTTCTTTACCTTCTTCGTTGGCAAAATAACGGGAGAGACTGTCCGTGTAATCTTTAAGTAATTCAAAAGCTGACACTTCTATCGGTACTACCTGACCGTGGAAGTTTATATTTATTACTTGTTTCATGGCTAAATGTGTTAGAATGTTCGCTAGTTGGTTGAACCCGCAACAAAAAACATGGCTATACTTTTTATTAAGGGTTGTTGAAGTTGTTATTTATATTTTCCTGTTCTGTTGAATTCTCCTGTTCTGCTGTATGTTCCTGTTCTGCTTCGGATAGTGCTTTTACCGCATTTGCCAGTTCGTTCCAGGTAGCTTCCAGTTCTTTGTAAAAAGCCGCTCCTTTTTCTGTGAGTGAAAAATACTTGCGGGGCGGCCCGCTGTTGCTTTCTATCCAACGATAGGTGAGAAATTCTGCATTCTTTAACCTGGTTAGGAGAGGGTACAAGGTGCCTTCGAGGATGTTGAGGTTGGCTTCCCGCATTTTATCGATTATGTCGGAGGGGTAAGCTTCACCCTGCTTGATCACCGAGAGGATGCAGAATTCCAATACTCCTTTCCGCATTTGGCTGGCTGTGTTATCAATGTTCATGGCGTCAATGTTTTAAAATTCATGGCTATACTTTAAAGATTGCTGGGTAAATTGTTAACTAAAAAATCCGAATTCGGTAGAATACCTCGCTTTCTGAAACAAAGATATAAACTTTTCAGTACTATGCAACACATAATACCATTTATTTTTTAGTAGCTGGTTGTGAATATTAATATGTTATGCCTTGAAATCCTTACCAGTAAAGACTTCAGCCTAAAAATGAGTATCGAAAATATTTTTTGAAAAATGATAAAGGGTAAAAATCCGAGGTGAGTGGTGGGGCTTTAGGGATGTTTACCCGTTTGTAGTTTAGAAGAAAAGATTCTTGCGAGTTGAACCTCTTTACTGTTTTTGTTAAATTCCTGACAAAGGAAAACCTCAAATAAACCGATTATTGCTTTGACATTCCAACAAAAAAATATAAAATGAAAGCGATATTATATTCTATTACGTTGCTACTCCTCCTGACATCTTGTAGTTCCAGTCGGGATTACTTGGCACGGGCTGATGAAGACAAGACCTTCTTCGATATTGTTAAACGACTAAATAAACGAAGTACGGATGAAGATGCGACCAAGGCATTAGCAACCGTATATTCTAATGCGCAGGAAAGACATCGAAGGAAAATCGCGGCCTATCAAAACAGTTCGGAAATAAGTAAATGGGACAAACTGATCAATGAGTATAACATTTTGCAGAACATGTATAATGCTATTGATAATTCTGAACCTGCGTTAAAGCTGGTAACCCCCATCAATTACCAAAAAGAATTGACCGATATCCGCCAATCAGCGGCCGAAGATTACTACCAGGAAGGAAATAATTACCTGGAAGATAACAGCAGGGAATATGCCCGCAAAGCTTATGCTGCATTTAAAAAAGCCGGATCGTTGGTGAAGGATTACAAAGACAGTAAAGCAAAAATGAATGAAGCCTATAACAGCAGTATTGTAGAAGTGGTGATAAATCCTATACAAGACAATTCGTTTTTCTTTAATACCGGCTGGGGCAGTATGGGATACAACTATAGTAATGAGTATTTTCAACAGAATCTTGTGAGAGATCTTGGAGGTAAATACGCCACCCGCTACCCGGCAAGATTTTATACAGAGTGGGAAGCAAGGCGGGACAATGTGCAGCCTGACTGGATGGTAGATCTTACGCTCCGCAACATGGATATTCCGAGACCATCCGTTTATAACTATAGCAGGAATGTAAGTAAACAAATTGAAGTTGGGAGAGACACAGCGGGCAAACCGGTTAAACAAACTGTTTATGCAACTATGAATATTCAAAGGCAATCATTTACTGCCCGTGCACAAATGGACATTAATATCGTGGAAGTTGCAACAAGAAGAAATATCGCTTACAACAGTTATGCAGACAATTATAGCTGGCGAGAAGAGATGGCAACCTTTTCAGGGGATAAACGGGCGCTAAGCAACAATGATATGGCGCTGCTAAACAACAATAATTATAACATACCGGGCAGAGAATTTATTTTAAATGAATTATACCGTAATATTTATCCGCAGGTAAAAGACAGGATTGCCAATGAAGCTGATTGGTAAACACGATCAACAGGTGATCGCCCAAAGTTTTTGTTGTACACGACCCGATGGCTATCGGTGCAACGCAAAAATTACGTTATAAAAAGCACGTACTGGTTAAACAGAGAATTTATCAGTCAACGCCATTACGCACTTGGCAGTTTGGTGTTAAACGGAGTGAAGAAAAGAAATTAACCTAGTGTCACGTCAACTTGAAATTGTCGGGTAAAGTCTTTTTAATTTTATCCTTGCCTTCTCATTAGTAAATTGCCAGGTTATTTTAGCCTCCTTATTATTTCTATGTTGTTGCCACGCTTTTGCCTCGCTCTTCATTTCTTTCATGTTATCAATGCGTCTGTTTAAACATTGGCCCATCAAAACATTTAATTCTATCTCTGCCATATTTAACCAACTTCCATGTTTTGGAGTATAAATAAATTCAAATCGGTCCCATATCCTTTTTGCTTCCTGTGGTGGATATACCTCATAAAGCGCTGCTGCCTTATGGGTAGCAAGGTTGTCCATTACCAATGTTATTTTTGCAGCATCCTTATACCAGTCATCTGCTATCTGTTTTATAAATACAGCCCAATCTGCTTTTGTTTTCTTTTCGGTCACTTCTACATATCTTTTTCCCTGCAATGGCTCTGATGCAAGAAATATATTTGCTACTCCACATCGTTCATATTCAAAATCTACTTTGGCATCCTGTCCGGGCTTCAACTCTATAGGTTTCCGGGTTTCTTTAATCATTTGTTTGGGTGACTCATCCATACAAACGACCGGAAAGTCTTTACAGTAAGGCTTTTTATAAACATCCAGCACTTGTTCCATATTGGCAACAAAATGGCTGTTTTGATGAGGTGGAATAATCCACCCTACTACTCTCCAAGGCTTCAACTCGTTTTTTTTAGAACACGTCTTATTGTCTCGTGTGAGATACTTTCTACGTACTCCATTTCTACCATTTTGTCTGCCAGTAAACGCAGAGACCATCTTGAAAAACCTTCCGGGGCTTTGCTGCAACTTAAAGCAATCAAGTGTGCTTCCAGATCACCATCCGCTTTTTTGGGTTTTGTTTGACTTACCGGCTTGCGATCTAAACAAGCCTCAAACCCCTCTTCTACAAATCGCTGCTTTACCCTGTCAATCATCCGCATACTAATTTTTAAAACACTACTAATCTGCTCGTTAATTATTTTTTCACCAAACTCTCCTTCATCACAGTTTAATAAAATGTACGCCGTACGATATTGCTGGGCACTGTGATTGCCCTTACTGATAATTGATAACAGTTGCTCCTGTTCAACCTGTGTCAATGTTACTTTATACTTTATCATGGCTTTTTGGAAGACAAAGCTATAATAAATATACGACATTATAAAGTTGACATAACACTAGATTTTTTGGCCCGGATGTTACGGAACTTTAGCTTAAGATAATGTACATCATCCAACTCATTATGTATGCAAGGCCGGTCATGTAAACGAGTTGAATGACAGGCCATTTCCAACTGCGGGTTTCTCTTTTTACAACTGCAAGGGTGCTCATACATTGCATAGCAAGTACATAGAATACAAGCAATGACATACCTGTTGCAAGATTATACACCTTTGTGCCGTCGGGCCTTACAGCAGCGGCCATTTTTTCACGCAGGGTGCTGTTATTTTCGTCCGTGTCTTCTCCTACGCTGTATAAAGTGGCCATAGTGCCTACAAAAACCTCCCTTGCTGCGAAGGATGTTATAAGTGCAATTCCGATTTTCCAGTCGTAGCCCAAAGGTCTTATTACTGGCTCGATGGCTTTGCCAAGGGTGCCGGCATAAGAGGTTTGCAGCAACTCGGTTTTTCGTTCCTTCTCAAGTTGTGCTTTTTGCTGTGGATTGCTTTTTTGCAGTTGCTCGTATTTAGTAGTAACGGCTGCCATCTTTTTTTTCGGGCCGTAAGTACTCAATACCCACAGCAGCAGGCTGATCACCATGATCACTTTACCTGCATCAAACACAAAGATTTTTGCCTTCTCCACCATGGTAGTCAATGCATTCTTCCAACGGGGACTGCGGTAGACCGGCAGTTCCAGTATAAAGAAACTTTTTTCCTTAATATTAATAAACCAGCGCATTACAAAAGAAACTACCAGCGCCATTACAGTACCGAGCAGGTACAAACCCATCATTACAAGTCCCTGGATACTGATAAACCCAAAGAGTAATTTAGATGGAACAACGAGTGCGATTAAAATGGTGTACACCGGCAACCTGGCACTACAACTCATTAAAGGGGTAACCATAATAGTAAGTAAACGCTCTTTCCTGTTCTCGATGTTTCTTGCGCTCATGATAGCGGGTACCGCACAAGCCAGGCCACTGATCATTGGCATAACACTTTTTCCGTTTAGTCCTACTTTTCGCATCAGCTTATCGGTAAGAAAACTGATCCTGGCCATGTAGCCTGTGTCTTCCAGCAAAGTGATGAGGCCAAACAAGATCATTATCTGTGGAATAAACATCAGTATGCCGCTTAGGCCCGCCAATACACCATTTAGTAGAAGGTCGCTCCACCAGACTTCCGGAAGTATGCTACCAAGAAAACCGCTGAGCCGGCTAAAGCTCCATTCGATCGCATCCATTGGGTATTGCGCAATCCAGAACACACTTTGAAACAACAGGAACAATACTGCAAGCAAAATGACATAACCCCATTTTCTATCGAGCAGTATATTGTCTAATTTTTCAGTAAGAATTGTCTTGTGCAGAGGATCCGCTTCCGCCACCGTATGCTGCATGATCTGTTTGATGCGGCCATAGCGCTGCATGATCTCATCAGCCTGTGTTTTCGTGGGATTGAATTTAGTTACCTTTTCAACGGCTTCAATACTTTCCTGCTGTTCATAAGGCAAATTAAAATGCTCATGATTGATCAGGTAATGCAAAGCAGTGTAATCACTGATCGCCGGAAACATTTTTTTTATTTCTTCTATAGGTTTTTCTGCAAGCGCCTGGCTGTTGATAAACTCCCGGGGCGCTACAAAATGACTTGTAAATGTTTGTTCAATTACTTTTTTCAACTGGGGAATACCCTTATTTCGACGGGGATTGATGGTAACAACCTGCACGCCCAGTTCTCTTTCAAGCCCGTTAATATCTATCTCAGTTCCTTTATGCTTGGCAAGGTCGATCATTGATAAAGCAACCACCACAGGTACTTTCAGGTCTATGATCTGTGAACAAAAAAGTAAATTTCTTTTAAGGTTGCTGGCATCCGCCACCAAAAGGATCATGTCGGGCTTAATCTCTTCATCCTGCCGTAGCAGTACTTTATAAGCCACCCATTCATCGGAACGTTTTGGATAAAGGCTGTAAGTGCCGGGAAGGTCAATAATGGTGGCAGTGAGTTTTTCGCCTATGGAGCACTGGCCGGTTTTTTTGTCGATCGTTACGCCGGGAAAATTTCCTACTTTCTGGTTTAAACCAGTAAGTACATTGAATAGTGAACTTTTGCCGCTGTTAGGATTGCCTACTAAAGCTATGTTTATGTTTGTTGTCAAAATAGTTAACGTCTCCATCCCCAGCTATCAAACCGGGTTACAAAAATAAACGGTATCTATTGTATATGGTTACGAAATTAGAAACATGGCATGGTTGCTGGTAGCATTGCCTTACATAGTGATAAAATTTACATTTAATTTACAACAATAGGCACGCCCTTGGTTAACTTTGTTAATTCAAGAAAAAAATATATGAAACTTAGTCTTTGGCTGTTGTTGTTAACCCTCCAGGCAGCGACCGCACAAAAAATAAAGAAGGCAGATAAAGTGATACTCGCTAGTCTTGAGCAACACATTAACTATTTAGCCGACGATAAGCTGGAAGGAAGAAGGACAGGCACTAATGGTGAAAAGCTGGCGTATGAATATATCGGCAAACAGTTTACTGATGCCGGTTTTGAACCAAAGGGCGAAAATGGAACTTACCTGCAATCTTTTGAAGTAAA
>JBDSAP010000084.1:0-26580 GCA_039922055.1 Ferruginibacter sp. | reverse complement strand
TCCCAGGCACAATGTGTTTGTGACTTACCTGCCACAAATCCCCAGTTATAACCACCAACCCTGTACTTTTTAAACAACGGTAAAATATCCTTAAAAGTACTGCTAAATGGTCTTGCCATATATTCGGTACACAGCATTGGACGCTGGTATCTCTTTAATTGTTTGATCCTCGCTTCCATACCTTCTTTATTTTCATAACAGTGGAACGAAATGATGTCTGCCTGGGTAAACATAAAATTATCCAGCTCAGTTAGCTTAGATGGAATGTCCCACTCATATTGCCACGGAGCCATTGTAAGGGGCTGAATCGGATCGATTGTCCTGATCCACTTAACAGCTTTTTTCAAAAGCTGCAGCGATAACAAAGCTTTATGAGATGAATAATTATCGTCTTTATAACTTGCTAAATTCATATTATCCGGCTCGTTAAATACATCCCAGATCAGCACCCGCTCATCATTCCTAAAATGATTGACTACGCCATATACATAATCGAATAATTCTTTATGACGGCTTACATCATTTAGTATATCAAAGCCCGGGCATTGCACCCAGCCCGAGTTGTGTACAAAAGCTTTTGGCTCCGGTTGCTTGCCCGCCTTAGGAAATGGATCCCATACGCCATCGAATAATACAAACATTGTTTTAATGCCATGTTTATCAGCAATAGATAAAAACGTATCCATGCGTTGCAAAAATCCCTTGCTATCCTGCTCCCAACATAGATGATGCAGGAAAACCCTGACGGTATTAAAACCAAGCTCTGCGGCCCAGCCAAGTTCTTTATTGATTAATTGAGGATCGAAGGTTTCAGCCTGCCACATCTCCAATTGATTGATAGCATTGTGCGGAACATAGTTACAACCTACAGGCAGACTGATTTTGTCGTACCACTCATTTACTCTTTTGGTTGACCACGGTGCAGGTATAATTTCTTGCGGATAGGTGAGGGGAGTTTTCCAGGTTGTCATAACGGATAGGTGTAAGGTTTTTATATAATCCTTTGATGATTTTCAAACGAAGGGTTTAAAGTATTATTTTGAAAAATTCTTAAAATTTTGCTTTTTTTAAAGACCAATTGGAACAGATGTGAATAACCCAACTATCCGAGGTATTTTAGTAGAGTCGGTAGATGCCCTGTAATGTGTTGCTGTAGCGGCCTTTCAGGTAAATGGGATGGCAAAAAACTGGTGTGAAAAATAGTTCTAAGAACAGGGTAGAAGGATATCTATAAAGGAGATAAAAAATTATTATTGGCCCGGCTGTAGATCAATGTGCAACTTCATGGGCGTCGCACCCGTGTACATTATATCTCTGCGGAGCTTTTCAGACCGGCTTATACAAGTTCTTTTTTAAAAGGAACACTCCTGTAAATAGAAAGACATGCCAGAGTTCCTGTGACGAGCCCCCCACAGTCTTTAACAATTTATAAATTCACTCACGCACTATTTATCACGCACAGTAGCAAAGCCAGGATACTATACTGCGCAAGGGTAAATTAGTGATGTTTTATTTTGTTCTCTAAACAAGTAAAACAGGCTTTATTTAATTTAAAATGTAATTAAAGTTACCCAATGATAATAAGCACAAGAGGGCGATGCAACGATGATGCCCATTGTTTCACTGCCCGGACAAAAAATCTTATTCACGTTTTTACCTCTTGTGAAGTATAAATAAAAAGTTCTTAAAATTAGATCAGCAGGTATTCCAACCACTATTTAGGATCAATCTTCACTGGTGGATGTTGATTCAGTATCACCCAATACATTCCCAGGTCAGAGATTGCTTTTGCAAAAGATTCGAAATTTACCGGCTTCACGATGTAGCTGTTTACTCCAAGGTTATATCCCTCTATCACATCCGAATCTTCCTTCGAAGATGTAAGGATTACTACAGGAATTACTTTGGTGCGCTCATCCATTTTTACCTGCTTTAATATTTCTAATCCACTTACCTTGGGCAATTTCAGATCAAGCAATATCACTTTGGGAGTAATGGAAATATCATTTGCGGCATATTTACCCCTGCAAAAAATATAGTCCAGTGCTTCTGCACCATCATCAATATGAACCAGGTTATTAGCCAGGTTATTTTTCTTAAGGCTTCGTATGGCGAGTTCCGCCTCATCAGGGTTGTCTTCAATCAGCAGTATTTCTACCTGGGTTTGTTTCATGTTAGATATTTATTGGTTTTTTATATTTGTTTGTAAGCTAAAAAAGAATGTGGCGCCCTGGTTTACGGTTGCCTCTGCCCATACTTTTCCTCCATGTTTTATTATGATCCGTTCTACCAGCGCCAGCCCTACACCCGTGCCTTCAAATTCGTTTGCCTTGTGCAGCCGTTGAAATACGCCGAATAGCTTATCGGCATATTCCATATTAAAACCTGCGCCATTATCCTGTATGCTATAAACTATCTCATCACCTTTTATATATGATTCAATGTTGATGGATGGTTGTTCTACCTTACTAGAATATTTAATTGCATTTGAAATCAAGTTAACCCACACTTGTCTCATTAACTGGGGGTCGCAATTACAGGGCAAAAGATCGGCTTTATTTATTTGTACCGGCTTTTTATTAAAAAATTGCTGCTCGTCAATAACAGTTTGCACCAACTGATTCATATCGACAACGGTTACCGTTAACTCTTTCCGGCCAAGATGAGAAAGGTTAAGCAGGTCATCGATTAATTTCCCCATGCGTTGCGCATTGTTCATGATAACACCAAGCACCCTATGACCTTCCTTATCAAGCGTTTTCGCATAATCATTCATGAGAATATCTGCAAAGCCGTCAATGATACGTAGAGGCGCCCGAAGATCATGAGAGACTGAATAAGTAAACGCTTCCAGTTCTTTATTTACCGTCTCCAATTGAGACGTGCGTTCAGCCACTTTTTGCTCAAGCCCGATGTTTAGTTCATTGATATATCGTTCTGCTTTTTTAAGTTCAGTGATATCGATGGTCACGGTCATTGCGGCATACACATTATTGTTCTCATCTTTCAAAGGAACAAACCTGGTTATGATATCGTATTCTTCCCTGCTTGTTTCTACACTGAATATTTCGCCCCGGAATACCCGTTTAAGATAAGGCTGCAACATATTTTTAAAGTGTTGCGGCGATAATGCATTCCCGGCATTATTTCCCAATAACATTTCTTTTGAGTAACCAAGCTTTTCCAACATATCACCCTCAATCAACAAATACTTGTAGTCAGCATCCATTAAGCAAATGAATGAGCCGGGTATGCTCGAAGCAATCGTTTTATATATCTTCTCGCTCTTTACTAATTTTTCTTCCGCTTTTTTTCTTTCGGTGATGTCTTTAAAATTGGTGATGATCCCTTTGACAGAAGCATCATGCAGCAAATTTGTCATCACGCCTTCCAGCCATATATAATGGCCATCCTTGTGGCGATACCGGTGTGAGATCGGGAAAGTTTTGCCGGGGTTCGCTAATACTGCTGCATAGATCTTTGACACTTTTTCCACATCACCTGGATGCACGATACTGATACTTTCCATTGCATCCCTCTCGTCATTACTCCAGCCGGTAATACGTGCGGAGGCAGGGCTGCGGTAAAAGGTTCTCAAATTTGCATCTACCAACGCGATGATCTCATTATTATTTTCAATCATCGCCCTGAACCTTTTTTCGCTTTTGGCCAACCCCTGGTGCAATTCATATATCTGTTCTTCTGCCTTTCGGCGGTCTGTGATATCATGCACGATTACCATCCTGGCTTTCCTGCTTTCATATTCTATAACATGCGCTGTTATTTCTACCTGTATCACTTCGCCATTCTTTTTTACATGTTGCCAATATGTAAGCGCCGAGTAGTTGGTGGCGGTTGCTTCCTTTATATGATCAAAAAATTTGTCCAGGTCATTTACAGGCCTGATATCTTTAATGGTCATTTTCAAAAACTCATCGTGGCTATATCCATAATGCTGCACCGCTGCATCATTTACTTCCAGGAACTGAAGCGTTTCGCTATCAAATATCCATTTAGGCAAGGGGCTTTTGTAAAAGATCATTTTATACTTCTCCGCCATCTGCCGCAACTGTTGCTCAGTTTCTTCATTTTCTCTTGAAAACCTTTGGAGATTTTCTTTCATTTTTACAATAGCATTGCCAAGAAGATCGTCCTTACTCCGCGGCTGAAAAGGAACATTGAAATGTCCATCTCCTATTTTTTCAGCGGCGCTGATCAGTAATTTATTGTTGGTATCTATTTTTAATATTGATTTGGTCAAACTGCCAATTGCATCTTTCGAAACAGGTAGTAGCGGTATCCCCGTTACACCCATCGAAATAGCTTGTGCCGCTTCTTTTAACTCCATTAGTATTTTAGAAATGCCAAGTATGGTGAAGGTGATGGTAACCACCACCAGGACAAGGCCGACGATCAGTAACGCCAGCGCCCGGTTCTTATTGAATTTTTCGGCCTTTAATATCCTGTCCATTCCGGCATTTGCATCCGCCCTTGTTTCACGGCGAATCGTTCTTAATTGCTGAACCGCTTCCTCTGAAACTTTCCACCAGTTTTCCGCGGTATAAGAGCTATCGGGTTTGAATCTTGTAAAAAGTGTATCGATGTATTTCATGGCCGGTTTTAGCGCCGTTGAGTCCCTTGCTTTTTTAAAAGCGGCAACCGCAGCAGGTGAACCCCTTAACAGTAGTTCAGTCTCATAGGTTTTATACACATCATGCACACCGATCATGCCGGCAAGCGTTTCTTCCAGGTATTTTTTTTCATAAAGTGCATTGTAAATATTCGAACGTATAATGTCAAGATTCATGACCATTTCCGAAAGGATCTTTTGTGCTGCAAGGTCTTTGTTCAATGGCTGCAGGTACACATCAGTGCCCGGCAATGCAATGTTCAGGGTGTTGATACGAAATACGGTGGTAGTGTAATAATGCATTACATTAGGCGCTGGCATTTTACCCTGGTCCACGAGATCACGGATCTTTTTTAAGTCGTTTAAAAAAGTAAAACTTGTAAGCTGTGCCATGGAACTGTCGCTGCTCGATATCAATTGCCGGATCGCGGAATCGGTGCGATTACGCTGGTTGGAAAGCTCGTTGGGCCGCTCTTTTTTAAGGGCATTATCAAGACTGTATTTACGTTCATTTTGCAAACTGTTGATAAGAGAATAAATACTGGCAGATTGTTGGATACGCTCCTGGTAACTTTGTAGCAATTTTACTCTTTGTATTCTTTCACTATAAAGCTGGGAAGATAAGTAGATGAGCACAATAAATGGGACCATGCCCATCAGGATCAATTTAACCGATAAAGGAAGCTTTCTAAAAAAGGGGTTCATCTAAATAGGGTTTAAGCATTGATACCAGCTTATTAAATTCGTTAGGCGGGTATTTTCCGGAACCCTTAGCAACATTAGCAGAATATTCTTTGTAACTGATGGCGTACTGTACAGCCTTTGACAGTTTAATTATTGAGCCGCTATCAGCCAGGTTTTAAAAATCGGTTTAACTAAATTATGAATTAGTTTGAATTAATAAAATCAAAATCACCTCAATACATGCCAACGGTGAGCACAACTGTAGAAACAAAGTTCATTAAAAAAAATTAAACAGGAGAGTGGAAATATAGTAAGAATTTATTTACACTTATACTTTTGAACTGAGAAGCGTAGTTCCACTTAAGCCATGCGTATAATTACGGAGTAGTTGAGTTGGTTTACAGTATTGATAATTTTACATACAAGGCACATCATTCTTAGCTTGCTATTTTCATTTCTAAATCATGCCTGGGAGAAGACAATTATTTAACTTCTCCGGAAAGTGCGGTACTGTTTTTTTCCTTAAAGAAGAAAATAAAATACAAGAGCACTGCCATCCCAATGAACGCCGGCACCAGCCAGATGTTTTGCCAGTTATGAGCATTTTCCAATTTATATCTTTCAACAATAAAACCAGAAAACCAGGTGCCTATAAACATTCCAAGGCCATAAGTAGCAAATGTAAAAAGACCTTGTGCAGCATTCTTTATCTTTTCGCCGGCTTTTTTCTCGGTGTACATATAACCAGTTACAAAGAAAAAATCGTAACAAACACCATGTAAAATAATCCCTGCATATAACATCCAGCTTGAGGGATCAGCATAGCCGTATGCAAAACATAAATAGCGCAAAACCCAGGCGCTGATTCCGATGATCAGCATCTTCTTTACGCCAATGCGGTTAAAAAGAAATGGGATAGCAAGGATAAAGATTCCCTCTGAAATTTGCCCCAAAATCATTTTACTTGCAGCATTGTTCATGCCTATTTCATTAAGAAAGGGATTGGCAAATCCATAATAAAAAGACAGCGGTATACATATTAAAATAGCGGCGACAAAAAAGATCAGGTACGACTTGTTTTTGAACAATACAAGTGCTTCAATACCTATTGCGCTCGAAGCAGAAGTTTTAGCTTCCTGCGCCTTAGGCGGAGTGTTTGGTAAAGCAAAACTATACAAGCCCAATATCGCAGATACGCCGGCGGCAATATGAAAAGTTGCGGCATCTTTTTCAATTCCAAGGTTGCCGATGAGGAAGCCCGCAGCGATCCATCCAAGCGTACCAAATACCCTTATCCATGGAAATTGTTTTCCCGGATCGGTCATTTGGGAAAAGGCTACATTGTTCGTCAAGGCGATGGTGGGCATATATAGTAAAGAGTAAAAAAGAATTATCCAATAGAACAATGAATTGCTGGTTACCTGCGTAGCTAAGAATAATAATGCAGCTCCAGCTAAATGCAATATGCCCATGATGCGCTGGGCAGCAAAATACCTGTCAGCTATCAGGCCAACAAAAAATGGGGAGATCATTGTTGCTATTGCAAGAGCGCTAAATGCAGCGCCGATCTTTACATCTATATCCGGAGCGTCCAGGTTTGCTTTCATGTAAGTACCCATCGTTACATACCATGCTCCCCAGATAAAATATTGGAGAAACATCATTATAGAAAGCATTACTGCGGTATTTCTTTTCATATGCGGGGAATTTTTACTTGAAGATGCATCGGGAGAGCTCTGTAAAATCCACTTGATTGCCTACCTAATTTTACCCTTAACGTCTACTGCAAATTATTCTATTCAGGATAATTGCATCAAATTATTTATAGTCAAAAAAAGAGCATAGTGAAACTCAAAAAATGCAAGTCATTGTTGCGCACAACAATGCTGAATATAGCATTCAGCATAAAAATTTCAAATGCTACAAATCGTCTAAAAAAAATTCTTGAAGCAAGAGAGAACGGAAGAGATATTATGCAGGATTATCGTTAAAAGCTAATTCTTGTTCCTTCCAGTATGTAAGCAGTAAAGCTTTTATTAGATTCCACATCTTCACGACGGCCATGTGACTGGGCAGATTTTACCGGAATTTGTTTTCCGTTTGCGCCTGCAACATAATCAATAGCAATGTCGGTGCGTTTTCTTCCAATAGTGAGGCTGCCACTTGCTATGGCTCCTTCCTTTATAATTGTTACGCCATCATACACAACATTCCTGGTTACTGCAAAGGTCACCCGCTGATCACTTTTTTTCTTTTCGTTCATATCGGGTAACCCTTTCAATACAAGGCTCACTTCCACGCTGGAGTTGCTGATGTACACATCTTTTTTTACGGGTGCTTTTTCTACAACTTGTTCGGGTTCATTTTTCTCAACTGTTTTTTGGTTTGATTCCAGCTCCTGGTTATTTACGGGTTTCTTTGCTGTCCCTTTTCGGTTAGGTGATTGAGGTTCTTTTGTTACCTCATCTATCGGCACGAAAACTATAGGTGTTTTATTTTCAGGTTCAGGTAATTTAGCTATCTCGTTTCCGCCCTCCGGCTCTATGACTGTGCTGTTTATTGACGGGTTGATATTTTTAGTAACCTGTTGCAGCGTGTCAGCTTGCGCAATTAGCGCTTGTTGTTTACTATCACTGTTACTCAGGAATATGCCGCCAATGATCAGCAATAATAAAATTGCCGCTGCGAGCATTACAACTTTTTTGTTCTTAATGATTTTTTGTTGTAGCAGTTGCAATGATGTTGGCGGCATCACAGCATCTTCCATCCGGGTTTCCATCACCGCTGTTTGTGGCTCCTTCTGATATTGATTAGCTTCTCTTGTGCGGATGTCTTTTACAGCAGGAGTGACTACCCTCAATATATTGGTATCGATCTCCCGGTAAAGGGGAAACGCAACAATGAGCGCTTGCTGGAACGCCCTTGCATCGGCGTAACGATTCGCGGGATTTTTATCCATTGCTTTCAGTACAATGTCATTTAATTTTTTAGGTATAGATGTATTTAGTTTTTCCGGGGGTATCGCCCTCTTTTTTAATATGGCCTGCATCAGGTTGAAGTCGGTATCACTTTCAAAAGGAAGTTTACCAGAGATCAGTTCATACAAGGTGGTCCCCATCGAATAAATATCTGATGCTACCGAAGCGTCCTTTCCCTCTATCAGCTCTGGCGCCATAAATTCAATGGTTCCTACGATCCTGTTTACCTGCGTCATTTTTTGTTCACCTGCAACTTTTGCAATGCCAAAATCCATCAGCTTCAATGTACCATCAGGAGTTATCATCAGGTTGGAAGGTTTTATATCCCTGTGGAAAATATTTTTCTTATGTGCATGGTGCAATCCCTCCAACGCCTGTATAAAAACAGGCACTACAAATGCAGCGGGTATCGTCCGGTATTTTTTTAATAATTCATCAAGACTAACTCCCTCCACATATTCCATCACCATAAAGTGGTTATTGCCCTGTTCAATAAAATTGTAAATCACGGCAATATTGGGATGCAGGAGGCGGGCTAAAACCCTCGCTTCTTTTTTAAATCTTTCCAGGAACTGAGATTCTATCGTAAGCTGCGGATGCAACATTTTTAATGCAACTTCCCTTCCCAGCATTGTGTCTGTTGCCTGGTACACGTTACCCATTCCACCCTGGCCAAGGTGTGCGTTTATCTCATAGCCATGTATGCGTTCGCCTATCATGATTCAGTCATATTTATACCAGTCGGAAGTTCTGCATCTCTGGTCATCTTCAGCAGCTCCGACTCTCTTGTTATTTTTAAAACACCTGCCGGCCTTTCTTCAATGCGTTCTGCCAGCACTACCGTAATATTATCCTTACCACCTCTTTTTTTAGCTTCATTGATAAAATGATCCGCTGCATCCTGCAACGAAGCGGTGTCCATTACCTGTGCTAATTCAGCATCAGTTAAATAATCATACAAACCATCCGAACAAAGCAGCAGCCGGTCATTTTCATCAAAACTAACCTGGCACTTTCCGGTATCAACCCGAAGCGTTGGTTTGGTGCCCATTGCATTCGTTAAAATATTTCTTTGAGGATGTGTGTCTGCCTGCTCGCTGCTGATATCGCCATTATTTACCAGTTGCTGCACATAAGTATGATCTTCCGTTAACTTTATTATTGTTTTATTTTTATACAGGTAGGCACGGCTATCGCCTGAGTGTGCGAAATAAATGGTGTTTGCTAAAACCACTAATGCAGTAGAAGTGGTACCCATTCCGCGGTGTAGTTCGTTTGTCGAAGCTTGCTCGTATATTTTCTTATTAGCTGTATTAAAAGCCGCGGAAAGAATTTTTTCTTTATTGATCTCTTTGGTGGGTTTAAAATATTCTTCACTTATAATCTCCACCGCCATTTTACTCGCTACTTCACCAGCCTGGTGCCCGCCCATGCCATCAGCAACAATAAGCAGGTAACCCTTTTCCCTCAATATTTGTTCATTGCCATTGCGATAGAAAGATGCACTGTCTTCATTATTGGTTCTAATATTCCCCACATCTGTTTTTACCACTACGTTTATATTGATGGGTGCTGCCGTTTCATGCAACCCGCCAGCATTTTGCCCATTCCCGTTTTCTTTATTTTTTTTCTCCCAGAACATTTATCAGCAATTAATTTTTTTCAAGATTATATTCAAAGGAACTTCGCCGCGGAGTTATTTGCACTTCCACTTTCTTGTCTTTATATCCGTCAGCATGTATTGTCAATTCAAAACGTTCACCATCCTTTCCTTCCACTGCATAGGGTAGAGGCTTACGTACACCATCGCTTAAAATAACTTCTGCATTTTCAATCCCCGGCGTGTTTATCATTACTTTATTTTGCGGCATCGCTATAATATTTTCCTTTACAACATCTTTATTTATCGGTATCAATTCTGCTGGCGTCTGCTCTATACTTGTTCCGCTGTTTATAAAGATCACAAAGCTCACCATGCCTATCACTGCTACTGCGCCAACGGCCCATAACATTTTTTTTGAAGGAATCTCAAAGGTTTTGAGGCCTGTCCCGTTTGCTTGTTTTGTTTCACAAAGCAGGCTTTCTATGGCCGAAGCAGTGATGCGATTTGCTGTGTTTACAACAAGGCTTTTAAGAATGATTGTTAACAGTTTTTGCGAAATACCAGGTGATAAAATTGCAGGGTTGGTATAACTGCCTTTACTGATCTTTGCCTGTAGCGTGACCGGGTTAGTTGATTCAAACGGCATATAACCGGTGAGCAATTGATAGGTCATTACAGCAAGCGCCCACACATCTGATTTTATTTCCGCCTGCTGCTGAAACTGTTCAGGAGCAAGGTATTCAGTAGTACCAACTACAAATCCTACCAATGTAAGTTTGGGAGAATATTTATGTTTGGCAATTCCAAAGTCAAGCATTTTTACGGTGCCATCAGATTGCACTTTAAAATTTGATGGTTTAATATCACGGTGCATAATTCCTTTCTTGTGCAGGTACACAAGCGCTGAAACTATTTGGCGTACAATGCCCTCTGTTTCTTCGTTTGATAATTTCCCTTTTCGATTAAGCAGTGCATCCAGGCATTCACCTTCCACGTACTCCATTACTATGCAGTGCTTTTCGCCGCAGGCGGCATATTCATAAAGCCTTGCAATATTTGGATGGTTTACGGAAGATTGTATGTAAGCCTCATTTTTAAACCTGTCCGCGAAATTTACCTGGTGCAGAATTTTAACAGCAGCGAGCCTGTTCAATGAGCTGTTATATGCCTTATACACTTCGCCCATACCGCCTGACCCTATGCGTTCGGCCAGGCGGTATCCTGCAACTTCAATATCCTGTTTGTATGCTGCACTCATTCGTTTGTGGTTGGGTGCTGTAAAACAATGTGTATTCTACCGTCCTCGCTGTTGGTAGATTAATTATTTACTTTTTTTCTGCCCATTAATTCCAATCCATATTTTATTGGTATGGCAAAAGATATTTGTGTACCCCGTGCATCTGATTTTCCGGCGTAATAAATACCAATCACATTTCCTTCGTCATCAAACAATGGCCCGCCACTATTACCTGCTCCGGTAGCGTTAATGGTCAGTTGATACGAATCGCCAAATGCGCTGTAAGTATGGTTATTATCTGATGAAGCCGGGATGATTCTTCCAACATTTCCGGTAGTAACAGTAGGAGTAGGGATGGTACTGAACTGGCTATTGGGTTTAAACGGATCATTCGATTTACGCACCACGTATTGCTCTGGCGCCACACCCGGATATCCCATCACAGTAACGGTTTGGCCGGGCTTCACATTATCGTAATTGTCCTTCATATTTACCTTCGATAGAGACTCAGGCAACTCAACTTTTATCATTGCCACGTCGTGGTTATCAGAAGGTGTTGCCGATTGAACCGGGCGGCGAAGCGAAGTATTTGCAAAGATCACATTCATATAAGTATTTCTTCCCTTTATTGCACCTGTACTTACCGGCTCACCACCGATCATAGAGGCTTCAGAGGGAACAAAACCGAATACATCTTGCGGCTGAATAGACACACCTGTAGCGATCTGCTCTTTACCGCCCACCACTTGAACAAGCACACCGGGGAATGCATAATCTGCAAAACCATACCTGGTATTCCAGTTGGTAGCCACATGGCGGTTAGTAAGAATAAATCCATCTTCAGATACAACAAAGCCGGTGCCGGTGGCGCCTGCAAAACCCAACGGAGTTCCAATGGGTACATTTTTCTTTACATCCAAATATGGCTCATAACCGCCGCTGCTGTTTTGGATATACATCGCTGTGTAATGGATCAATCCATCTGTACCTTTTGTTGCAAGATATTTATGCCAAAGCTCATCACTTGTATTTGCATCAAATAACTGCCAGCCAAATTCTATCTGCACCACTTTATCCAGGTTTTCTTTGGCGATCATTTCCGGCGATCTTTTATTCATCGCAGCAGTATCCTTTATAATATTTGTTACCACCTTGGTTTCTCCTTTGGGAAATATTTTATCCCTAAAAACAAAACCCAATCCACCCAGCACAAGAATAAGCCCACCTAAAACAGCCGCCATTTTACCAGATGATTTTTTTCTTTCGCTTACCAGCATCCGCTCTACGGTTTGTTTTCCCAGGCCCACTTTTACCGGTTCGGCCAAGGGTGAAATCTCCGTATGAACAGTTGAAATGGTAGTCGGCTTTATTGAAGTGGGTATTTCAACAATCCTTGTTGCCGACATCAGGTTTTGCGGGCGTGGATACACATCGAAAGTAAAAACAGGGCCATTCATCCCGAGCTGCACCTGGTCGCCAACTTCCAGTGGCACAGTTCCTTTTACCCTGGTTTTATTTACAAAAATTCCATTGCGACTGTTATTATCAGTAATGGAGAATTTGGGAGGATCAGCACTGAGTTGTTCAATCTTTCCATGCTCCCGGCTTACGACAATATCCTGCTCGGGGTCAAATTGAATATCACTGCCCGAAGTACGGCCAATGGTTAATACAGATTTGTTGAAATCGAATTCCTCAACCTGGTTGATCTTGCTACCGGCGGTGTGCTTGATAACATATCTTTCAATGTTGCTGCTCATGTTGTGAGTTTTGGTTTAGTGAATGGTTTATTATTAATTGAAGGGTGGATTTCTCACCACACTATTTTCATGGGGGGTAAATTATTAATGGTTCTAAAAAGGATATATAGCTCGCCTGTATGATACAAGTGGGGGGACCTATAAGGAATTTCTTGTATTTCGAAGCTTAAAAGAATGAGGTAAAATTTAATCAGCCCGGAGTTCGATCAACTCCAACGGGGCGAAACGTCAAAAACGTTACTGAATATAGAAAGAAAATTCAATTAATCGTATTTTTCTTTACAAATGTTTAAAAAATATTGCAATGTATTTGCGCGTTGCATCTTACAAAATTGTAACCACACCTGCACAATATATACTGCCTGATTTTCTAAAAACACTGACGTGGCCCAATAAAAAAGCAGCGCTACCATAAATAGCGCTGCCCTGTTTAGCCAACCTTTAAAAAAAAATCATTTCTGATCAACCGTAGTAAATGCTATTTTTTGATATTGGCTCTTTCAGATTGCTTTTCTTTTTTGTTATGCGTGGTATCATTTCCCTTTGTTAATTGTTCTTCACCTTCACGGCTGTCAAGGTTGTCTTTATTTTCGGCCCTCTTTTTATTATTGTTCAGCTTTTGAGTTTGATTTACATTTTGATTGGTTGTCTTGTTCATAACATTGGTATTAAAAATGAATAATGATGTGATGCTGCAAAATGATTGCCATACTTTGTCTCCTATTTTTTTGCTGTTTGAGATTGATCATTTACGGAAAAATATTTTTTGTCCGAACACCTGCTTTCTATAGCGGCATTGTTGCGTCGCCCACTTGTACAGTTGAATCTTTGGGCAGCGTGAAACAACGAGCTTGCTGCTTCAAATTAATTTCTTCGGCTCAATGTTTCGCTCGTTCAACCCCATTTAAATGATGAAATAGAATTGTACCTTGTAAGAATGAATTGTTAAATTAAAGAAGCCATGCAGCTTTGGAGAACCTTTTGTATTATTTAATGCCCGGACTCTTTAATTTTAACACGATGAAAAATCAAGTTTTAATAAATTTATCCATGCAATCCCTCTTAAGATTACCAATTACCTCAAAGCGGATAAATTAAATATGGCGAAAGTATTCACAATCACCCAGGGATTAGAGAATATGGGAGCTTTAAAAACAGGCGGCCAGGGCTCTGTTTATAAAGGAAGACGCATAGGAGAGATCATTACCGCCGTAAAATTATTACCCACACCTATCTATTCAGAAAGTACAGACGACAAGAATTTCATGGATTTTCAAAATGAAGTGGAGAAACTAAAGAAAGTAAACTTAGAACCCAACCCACACGTTGTTAAAATCCTCAACTCTGGTCTTACAGAATCCGGCAATCTTCCCTTTATTGAAATGGAATTTATTGAAGGACCAGATATGGAAGATCTGCTGAAACCACCGCATGAACCGCTTTTTTCCATTAAAGAATTAATAAAAGTAGCTGACCAGCTTTCCTATGCATTGGCACATTGCCACCGGGTGAATGTAAAGCATGGCGATATCAAAAGCAATAATGTAAAGTTCAATGTCAACACGGGCAATTATATTTTGCTCGATTTTGGTTTAGCTATCATGTCTGAAGAACAGCGCCGCACCAGCATGCGGCAGGTAGGTGCAATCGAATTTATGGCGCCCGAGCAAAATGATGGCCTCATGTTTTTTCAAACTGATATTTATAGTTTTGGTATCATCCTGTTTGAGATCCTCACAGGTAGAGTTCCGTTTCCATTAAAAGATAAAACCGAAACCGCAAGGAACAAAGTAATGCTTGCCCACCTGGAAGCTCCGGTACCGGATGTATTATCATTAAGAAGATTGATGCTGCCGCCAAAATGGAGTGATGAAAAACAAGAGCGGGAAATGCAGGTGCCTGAATGGCTTATTACCACCATCAATAAATGTCTTGAAAAATCGCCCAACGATCGTTTTAAAAACGGGATGGAGTTGCACCAGTATATCGTACACCATAGCACCATCACTTCCGGCAGCCGTGATTCTGGTGCTATGAATACAATGATATTGCAGAGCGAAAATGAACGCCTACGAACATTGGTATTGAAATACCAGGAAGATGCAAAACACAGGGAAGCAAGCGGTGTAATTTCAAATAAGCATAAAGTACTTTCTTTAAATGAAGTGCTATCTCATAAAGTAATTGAGCAACCCGAACCCGTACCTGCAAGCGCACCCGAAATTGCTGTGGCCCCGATAAAACGCAGAAGGCCTGTTATTGACAGTATGCTGTATTTTTTGTTGTTGATATCAACAGCAGCGGTCGTTTATATTTTCAGGGATAAGATAAATGTTTTGGACAAATTTTTTACAGGCTCAGGTAAGCCCCAGGTGGTCGCTGACACCATCCCCAAACCTCTTCCACCGCCAACTCAATATAAAGTACAGGTTGCGAAAGCATATTTCCATAATACACCAGCGGAGAACACAAAGAGAGTAGCGTATATGATCAATTCAGGCGATGTTTTAACACCGTTGAAAGAGACAAATGATTTTATATATATCGAATTCACCAATGGTACTAAAATATCGAAAGGCTGGTTAAGAAAAAAAGACCTCGCTACATGGGAAGACTCTTCAAAGAGTAGAATTAATTCCCCAACAGGCGATGGCACCGAAAATAATCGTGAGCAGGAGGATGCGGCTAAATTTGCGAGTCAATAACCACGGAACGGATAGTCAATGGAATGATCTTTGACTACCAACCTTAAAATCTGCTGATGAAATTCAATCGAATATTGGCTGGCTTGATGTTGTGTTTTACAGTGATCCATTTTTCTTGTCAAAGAAATAGCAGCAGTTCAAAGGAAGCTGATCTTTATTATTTCCCGGAAAAAAATACCTATTATGATGTAAACACGGCCAGCTATTATTATTCCCTTGATAGTGCAAAAACCTGGGATAGTATGGTGTACACAGGAACTGATATCGGAGCAACCCTTGGTGTAAAAATTCCTCTTAAAAAGGTAGGCAGATACGCATGGTCTAAGAACGACTCTGTAAGGAAAGCCAACAATGGACGAGTACTAAACCTCGTGAACACACGCACTTTGTTAGTTGCAAGAACCGATAGCCTCAGCCGGGTAAAACCAGTGGTAGTGTTTAAACCTAAACCGGTAGAAAAAGTGGAAGAAGAACCTGAAGAAGCCCCAAAGAAAGGACTGAAGAAATTGTTTAATAAATTGTTTGGAAAGAAGAAAGAGAAAAAAGAATAATAGTCAATCGTCAATGGTCCAATGGTCAATCGCCAATTTTTAAATCAGTAAATTATTCTATCCACAATGAGTACTAAACCTTCTTTCTGGCAACGCATGGGATTACATGATTGGTTCCTTAAAAACGAAGCCGCTAACGAAGAAATACCTGTTAAGAATATTACACCCGACATCGTATATAAATACATTGTAGATAAGTTTGAAGAGTCCATCCGCCATTTGTCTTTCGCACAACGGGTAGTATTTTATCATGAGTATATTATCTCCTTCAATGCAGATGATTACAATGAATTCATGCATGACAAAAAAGGGATATTCGGGCTCATTATCCAGGAATCAATAAAGCAGTTTTATACAAGTCTTAAAAATTATCGTACGCAGGGAAAAACAGTAGAGCCTTCCGGTAATAAATGGGTTTTCCGTTTTGCTTCTCACCCCGATTATAAGCCGGGGGATATTGGTTTTATTGGTAAACTATTGCCTGGCGGAAATAACATCAAAAAAGAAGAAAACCTGCGTGTGACCTATATTCCACGCCAGACTGGTATAGCCCAAACGCTCGATATTAACCAGGAAATTCTGAAGGACTTCAATTTTTATAGCGAAGGTTATTACGAAGTTCCATACCGGGAAGACCTCGTGTTTGAAAATGACCGGGTATCCAACGATCAAACAAAAACACTGGGCCGTTTTGAGACCACTATTCCTGATAGAGAATTTGCCGGAAAGAAGATAGAATATTATATGAAGGAGAAGGACATCATCGTATCCGGCAAAGAAGAGGACCGCACCACTTCCGATATTTTCCGAATACCATCTGAGTGGGTGAGCACACCGCATTTACATATTCGCTACAGCAAAAATGATGATAAATTTTACCTGGCTTCCTTTGGCGAAAAGACTATTGTTAATGAGCAGGAGATAATTAAAAGTGATATAGAAAACCCGGTATGGACCGAGCTCCCAATTAATTCACGCATTGTATTGAACGGCATTGTGGGTATAAATCTTTTTAAATCCTGATAGTAATGAATAATATTTTATCTGTCGTATTACTGATAATTTGTTTGTTGCTGTTGGTCGCAAACTTCAGAGATATTAAAAAAACACACACAAAATAATGGGTGATAATTTTTTTGGAATAACGGACCCTGGCAGGCTTCGTACAAATAACGAGGATAGTTTTATTGCACAAGCTGTTTTCGATGGCGGATTTATTATGGCATGTGTAATAGATGGGGTAGGCGGGTATGCCGGCGGCGACCTTGCGGCAAAAATTACAAGAGACTCCATAATACATCGCATGAACAAATTGCCGGACAACATTATTGATCGGATGTTGAACGCTTTTGAATATGCCAATGAGAAAATATTCAAAGAAAAGGAAAGAAACAAAGAACATGAAAAGATGGCTTGCGTGGTTACGCTGGCAATTGTTGATATCGAAAAAAATAAATTTTATTACGCACATGTCGGCGATACACGCCTTTATCTTTTCCGCGACAACTCCCTGGTAAAAATAACCAATGATCATTCTACTGTTGGATTCCTCGAAGAAAGCGGTCGGCTTACAGAGGCTGCTGCCATGGCCCATCCCAAAAGAAATGAAGTAAATAAAGCATTAGGATACGAGACACAGATAGGTCTTACAAAAGGTTTTATAGACACGGGCGAGTCGCCATTTTTACCGGGAGATACGATTTTATTATGCAGCGATGGCCTTACTGATATGATCTCTACTTCGGAGATCATCGATATATTGAATACCAATGAGAGCCTTGCTGGCAAAGGAAAGCAATTGATAGATGCAGCGAATGAGGCCGGCGGAAAAGATAATATTACAGCGGTGCTTGTTCACAATCATAAATCACCTGCCCAGTTTGTTGTAACAAAGCCAGTAACCGTTGCAAGGCAAAAAATCGATGAAGAAAAACTGGTGCAATTAGACAATGGAGATAATGCCGGTGACTCTGCGGTTTTGCTTACCGTGCCGGAAGTAAAAAAGAAAAGAAGCCCGTTTTTTACCATACTCGGTTTGTTGTGTTTACTTTTTCTTGCGGGCTTTATTTGGTATTTTTTAAAAGACCTGCGATATAACGAGCCAAAATTATTAATGCCGCCTCCGGCGAAAAAGGAGCGGAGCATGCAGGAACGTAATTTGATCGACAGCATAAACGCATCACGAACAACGGTAGTTAGCCTTAACGCAGGGCAGCAGCTTTTTCTCACTGATTATATATTTATTCGCAATGACACATTGCATCTCAAAGGCAATGGCGTGACCCTGGTATCAGATTCATCTTATAAAGGCCCGGCATTTACCCTGGCTTCAGGCTGTAAATACATTTTATTAGACAGTCTCATCCTGGAGAATTTTGATGTGGGCGTGTTAGTGATGAACAAAGGATTGCATTTGAAAAATGTTGAGTTTAAAAACTGTAGGGTACCCATCGAACTTGAATACCAACTCCCGCCAAACAAGCGGGTTTCTGGTACTACGGCTGACACACTTTTCCATCACAAGGATTCTGTTGCAAAATGATCGAAAATAAAATGGTTGCAGGCACAAATAATTTCAGCGCAAGAAACGTAGAACGATTTTTTTTACTGATCATCTCGGCAGTGCTTGGCTATTTATTTTACCAGTTATTTATTGTGCTTGAAAGAGATTTTAACGAGGTACCGCACCGCATCGCAGAAGGCACAATGATGAACATCAACGACCCGAAGCCCGGCGAAAAGATTCACCTGTTACTCACCCGTGGATATTATTTTAGCGACAAGGCAGATATCGATCTTATCAGTTCGGTGATAGACCGGCAGGATGTGATCAGCCACGAGCCGATGGACAACATGGGCGAACTTAATAAAAACAAATACAGTATCAATGCGGATGAGGCCTGGGCAAAAGGTGGTGAATCATTTAAAAGACGCGTAGAATTATCCAGGGCTTTGTTGGGTTTTTCAGATGCGGATTCATCGTTGTTTGAACAGGAACGTGCCGGGCCTATGAAACTTCCGGCAGTTATAAATGCAGGGTTAGGGCAGTATAAAATAACCGGCTTTATTAAAAATAGTGAAACACCTGTACCCAATGTATTAGTAAGATTGAGAATGGTGATACCCCGCGACAGCATGCTCACTTCTGAAACGCCCGATCCCGAAGGGCAAATTATTGACTTTAAAAATGGTATCCGTACTGTGTATAAAGCAGATACTGCAAATGTGCGTCAACTGCAATCCTGGGTGGCATACCAACGAACCGATGCCTCCGGAAAATTTGTATTTGAAGGATTGCCATCCAATCGTGCTTTTGAAGTGTTGCCTTTGCAACCAGGTTACCAGTTTGGCAGGTCAAAGGGTATTACCAGTTTATCCGCTGATGCGGCTTTTAATTTTAACCAATCACCGCACACAATAAAATTATTTTCAACGCAGGACTTTAATACTTTCAAAAAAGAAAAGACTTTTATTGTAAGAACCCCAGCAGAAGCCACTAATTGGTTTTATTTAATTGCCGGGATATTTTTTGGCGCTTTCTTATTGCTGCATATTTTGCTAAGTATAAAATTTCCCGCGGCAGATCAATTATTGTTACCGATAATAATGTTGTTGATTGGCTGCTCACTCATTACTTTGCTAAGCTTACAGGATCCGCTCCGGGACAGGTTCCTGTCAAAAAGCACGATCGTATATTTCGGCGGCGGTTTTATTGCCATCTTGATTCTAATGCTTTTCAACCTACGAAAATTTACACCTGATTCCTGGCTGTACCGGCTCGTAATTTTCAAAACCAACCGCTATGCAGTAAATGGATGGCCCTGGGCAATTTTGGCGAGCGGACTGCTGGCGCTCACATTGGTATTCGGCACCGGACCGGAGGGCAGCGGCGTAAAAGTAAACCTGCTCGGATTTCAGCCAAGTGAAATTGTTAAGTTCCTGCTGCTTATTTTTTTGGCCGGATTTTTTGCAGCCAACGAAAAATTTATTGCTGAATATACTAAATGGACCAGGCGGTTTTCATTCTTCTTTTTTGCCCTTGCCGCAATTATTGTTACCATATTATTGTTTTTGATTTTAGGTGATCTTGGACCAGCGATGGTTTGCTGTTTTACGTTCATTATCCTCTTTTCTTTTTCCCGTGGCGATTTTAAAGAGATGGCCGCCTCAGTTATTTTGTATGTGATATCGATCTGGATATTTGAAAGTGTATGGATCGGTACTGCGATAACGGCCGGTGTCCTATTCCTTTATATGCTCATTTTTAAAAAGTCGTTAAGCGAGTCTGCGATCATGGCAACTGTGATCGTAAGTGGTTTTATGCTGCTTGATAAAATACCTGCACTTGCAACGATATTTCCAGGCCCCATTAAAAGGCTCATCGACCGAAAGGCTATCTGGATGGATGCATGGAACAATGAAGTATTTGGCGGCGACCAGGTTGCTAATGGCATCTGGGCAATGAGCAGTGGAGGTATTACCGGCCAGGGAGCTGGAGAGGGTTTTGCAAAAACAATTCCGGAGGCACACACGGATATGATACTGCCTTCATTTGGTGAAGAGTTTGGTTGGGCAGGTATTGTGTGCATCTTTATTTTATTCCTGCTTTACCTGCATCGCTCCATTGTGATCGGCAGGCAAACCGGTACTCCTTTCCTTTTTTATCTTTGCTCAGGTATTGGCATTGCGACCTTTGTCCAATTTTTATTAATTGCAGGAGGCTCTACAGGTGCGTTGCCATTATCGGGTGTAGCGTTACCATTTATCAGCTATGGCGGGTCATCTCTTTTTTGCAATATGCTGGCTGCCGGTTTTCTATTGTCGGCTTCTCATTTAAAAGGCTCGCCGGCGCAAATGAAGTTCATCACGGCCAGGCAAGATAAGAACCTGGTTCCTGCTTTACTTGCGGCTTGCGCGGGCATTATTTTATTAGCTGTCACCGTATCTAAATATATTCTTAATAATAAAAAATGGGTTGTGGAACCTGCATTAGTAGCGGATAGAAGTGGTGCAAGAATGTTCAGCTATAATCCCCGCATCAATGTATTGATGAACCGTTTGCAGGCAGGTAATTTGTTGGATCGCAATGGTAAATTACTGGCCACCAGTAATCGCAATTTTTTAGATAAAGAAAAAGATTCATTGCTGGCGCTGGGTATTCCCGCTGAACGTTTAGCAGCCTTTGCTTATAAACGTGCGGATCGCTATTATCCTTTTGGTGACCAGATGTTTTTCTGGACAGGCGATGAAAATACCGGGGTGTTTAACGGAGGCAGCAACGGCTATTTTGCGGAGTACACACATGGTGCAGAATTGAGGGGTTTTCCCACTCCTTCAGCAAAATTCCAGGTAAGTGCAAGTAGTTTCAGGGAAAATCGTTTTCTTCCGGAAGTTGCTACGGAAATGACGGTGAGCAGAAGAGATTACAGTGCACTTTCTGCTTTATTACTTGCAGGAATTAATAGTGCGGAGGTACGAAAATTTAAAAAACAAAACCGTGATGTGCAGTTGACAATGGATGCCGCTTTACAAACAAGTATTCAAAGATCTATTGCAATTGATGACAGTGTAAATACAAAGCGTATATCGGTAGTAGTGATGGAGGATAATACCGGCGATGTATTGGCTTCTGCCATGTATCCCTTGCCGCAGGTTGATAACTGGGACCTGTTAACTTTGAATGAAGCGGAACTGAATAGACTGCCGGGCTGGAATGTAAATACCGATCTTGGTTTTACCCATGCCACTCAACCAGGTTCCACTGCGAAGCTCGTCACTGCTATGGCTGCCTTCAACAAATTAGGCGAAGCCGAAGCGATGAAAACTATCCTGATACATCCCTGGGATCTTATCCGCATTAAAAGTGATGAGCCCGACGAGGCCGGGAATATAAGTATGGAACGTGCAATCGTAAGATCGAATAACTCATTTTTTATCCGGCTGGCAAATGAAAAACAATTGCAGGAAGATATGGGTGATGTGTACCTGAAAACGGGAATGTTCCTGCATGGCGTGGGTGGCTATTTTTACGAGGCCGATCAAAACAATGCGCCTCAAATAACTAAATGGAAAGAGCTTTGGCGCAAGACGGAGTTCGCAAGTATAAAACGCTACGACATTAATAATATCAGGCGTACCAGGGCAAAGGGCGTATCCGGCATGGCATGGGGCCAGGGTGAACTGGTCGCCACACCTGCTGCGGTTGCAAGACTTGCATCAGCTATTGCAAATAAGGGTACGATGATGAAGAATCGTTATGTATTGCGCATTGGCGCCGATTCTACGAAGGCGATCAAAGGAGAAGATATAGCCAAGGAACCTCGCTATGCAGAATTGCTGACGGATTACATGCGCAAACAAAGCGCTCCAAAACTTTTTAGGCTGGGCATATTAGTAGCTGGTAAAACGGGAACGCCTGAACGCATTTTCAAAGGTGAATCGATCAATGACGGATGGTACGTTTTCTTTGCACCTAAACCAAATGATACCGGGCACATTGTGGTATGCATACGAATGGAAAGAGCAAAGGGATCAAGCGAAGCGGTTAAACTGGCGGGAAAACATATTATTCCTATCCTGCTTCAAAGAGGGTATATAAAAGGATTTGAAGCGCCCAGGCCAGTTTCTAAAGCCGGAAAGAAATCATCACCATTGCTGGCTCCCAAAAAAGATACCTTGTAAAACATAATTATCTGCGTAGCAGGAATGAAAAATAAAAAGTTGGATTATTTATTGAGTAGGTAATATAACTGGAACAAATAAAAATCGAAAGCATTTATATTTAACGGCACCATATATGTTTGATTTATTTAAAAATCGTCCACGTGACGTAAAAGAAATACGGAATGCTATACTGCAATTTATAAAGGAACAATTGCAAAAAGCAGAGGGCGGCGAAGGGAGTAATATCCGGGGCCTTTACCTGTATATACAATGCGTGGAAACTGAAAGGCATTTGTATGAGTCAGCGGTATTTTACGATTCACCGGACAGGTTTAAAAATGACGAAGTGCAAAAGATCGCTGACGATTATGCCTTGTCATTACCCGCAGGCTGGATGCTTAAAATTTCTTTTGACGATGAAGTGCCTGCAGAAGCCATCCGGGCAAAAGGAATGGATGTGGCCTTGTTGATATCTACCTATAAAAATCCGGTGCTGCATAAGCAAACAACCGCTTACCTGAATGTATTGGTGGGAGCGGCTGAAAAAAAGCGATACACTTTAACATCTGCCACTGGCAAATCCAATATAGGCAGAGGCGCCGGGGTACAAACACCTGATGGCTTTTTCAGAAAGAATAGCATTGCTTTTATAGATTCCGACAACGATCCTGTGAACCGGGCGGTAAGCAGGCAGCACGCCCATATTGAATGGAATGCGGAAACAGGCTCGTTCTTTTTGTTTGCAGATGAAGGCGGTGTTCCACCTAGTAATAAAATAAAAGTAAGATCAGTTGGAAGCACACCGGTGAAATTGCTTACAACTGAAATAGGCCATCGCCTGCAGGAAGGCGACCAGGTGATCCTTGGAGATGCGGCGCTGGTTGAGTTCACTTTTTTAGCTGATTAAATTGAAGAAAAACTGATGGCGAGAATTTTTACAATAACCGAAGGCGTAGAAAATATGGGTGCACTCAAAACGGGAGGGCAGGGGTCTGTATATAAAGGTAAACGGATAGGGGAGATCATTACTGCGATCAAGATATTGCCTACACCCATTTACAGCGAAAGCGGCGACGATAAAAATTTTACTTCTTTCCAAAATGAAGTACAAAAGTTAAAGAAGGTAAATGAAGACGCCAATGTTAATGTAGTAACGATCATCAATTCCGGCATTACCGAATCGGGCAATTTCCCTTTCATAGAAATGGAATATATAGAAGGCCCGGACCTGGAAGAACTTTTAAAACCTCCACATGATAAAGTCTTTACAATAAAGGAAGCTTTGAAAGTAGCGGAGCAGTTATCGAACGCATTGGCACATTGCCATAGGGTAGATGTGAAGCATGGTGATATTAAAAGCAATAACGTAAAATTCAATGTACAAACCGGCAACTATATCTTATTAGATTTTGGTTTGTCGGTGATGTCGGATGAGCAGCGGCGTACCAGTTTAAGACAAGCAGGCGCAATTGAATTTATGGCGCCCGAACAGCATGAAGGTGAACTTCTTTTTCAAACAGAGATATACAGTTTCGGTGTCATAATGTTTGAGCTGTTATCCGGCAGCGTGCCGTTTCCATTAAAGGATAATACTGAATCTTCCCGCAACACAACGATGGTGGCACAGATGGAAAATGAACCGCCCAACCTGTTATCTTTAAGACAACAAAATCTACCCGTTTATTGGAGTGAAGAAAAGAAGACACATGAAATGCAGGTGCCCGAATGGTTGATAAGTATGATCTATAAATGCCTGGAGAAAAAGCCGGCGGATCGTTTTGCAAACGGCATGGAACTAAATGAATACATCGTGCGCAACAGTATTTTAGCCGCAGGCAAATTGGAATGGGGAGCAGATAGAATTGCAAGGTTGGAGCAGGAAAATGAAAGATTAAAGAAAGAAAAAAATGAGTTGCAGGAAAAGGTCGCCAGTTATGAGAATATTTATCCCGTGCTTGCTGATCAGTTGCGCTCGTCTTTAAATAAGGCTCCCGGCGCTGCCGGTAATAAGCGTCTAAGAAATATTTGGTTTGGGCTGGTTGCACTGGCCCTTATCGCGTCCGCGGCTTATTTTTTTATCAGCCGCCAGCAAACAAAAACAGGTACGGAAAAAGAAAAAACATTAGCTAAAAGTAACAGTGATTCTTTACCGGAAACAGAAGAACAGCGTTTCCAGTTGAGAAAGGCAAAAGGGCTTTTAACGGATGGCCGGATCGAAGAAGCAAGGTCAGTATATAGATCGCTTGCCCTGCAGGAAATACCGGAGGCGATGTATGAATATGGTAATTTAACCTTGCTGAATAACAGCGATAAAGACGATTGCGCAGAAGCCATGAGTTATTTAAAGAAAGCCTCATCCCGTGGGCATTTGGCTGCAAAAAGAACGGTCGGGCTACTGTATTCGTTTGCCGCAGATACCACTTCATTGCAACAAAAAGGTTACCAGCGTTGCCGCTTTAATTTTGATATACGCCGGGGCTCCAAATTATTAATGGAAGCGGCCCTTGCGGGAGATAGTGCCTCCGGTGTTTTATTGGATGAATTAAATGTGAAATATGGAAGGTAGAAGCCCCCTGTCCCCCGAAGGGGGAACTTAGTACCGGTCAGTGTTATTAATACTTTAGGTCTTTTAATAACATCGGTTTAGGAATGTTTTGTACCAGGCATTAGTTTTTCAATTTTGCATTGTTGCAGCTTGTCCGCCGCGGCGGATCGCACACTTGTACTGTTTCAGCTATGGGCAACAAATAAATCGCTATCCTAAGCTAAGATTCATGGAAGAGTCGTCATTGAAGTTCATCATCTGCAACATCGTTCACATCACCTTCTCATTGCATTTTCTTTTTTTGTCCCCAACCATAAAAGGCTATTGATGATGAGCTTATTTTCAAGTTCATTGCTGAAAGTAAATGAAAGCTCCTTGTTAGTTTTATTTTCATAATCAATATTTGATTGAAGGTATCAACAAAAATTGCTTAACTAAAAAGGCAGAGACGCTACGGAGTGGATCGGTGCTTATGTAAACGATTTATATTTTAGCCTTGCAACACGGCGGACTTATTTTTATCTTTGATCTTAAAAAATATTTCCATGCAAGACACTAAACAAAGATCAATTATCACCGATAAATTAGTGGTGGAGAAAACCGGCCAAACGATTGAGCATTGGTTTAAATTATTGGATAAAAGCGGTGCAAAAAAGTTAAAACATATCGATATATTCAACCTGGTAAGATCAATAAAAGAACTGGAGGCTTTAGGGGAATGGAACCACAACCTGCTCACGACTACTTACGAATGGGATAGGGGATTAAAAGAACGAGGCGAAAAAGGTAACGGTTTTGAAATTAGCGTAAGCAAGACTGTTGCGGTGCCTGTTGATGTGCTGTATAATTCATGGGTGGATGATAAACTTAGAAACAAATGGTTGGCAGAAAAAATTATCATCAGGAAAGCAACCGAAAATAAATCAGCCAGGGTAACCTGGAGCGATGGTGAAACAAGCCTCAGTATAGATTTTTACCCGAAGGGACAAGATAAATCCCAGGTGGTTGTACAGCATTTAAAAATAAAAGATTCAAGCCGGGCGACGGAATTAAAAGCCTATTGGGGAGAGATGCTGGAAGTTTTAAAGACCATGCTGGAAAGAAAATGACCGGCCTTTATTCGTTAACCATTTAATTTCATTTGACCATGCCAACCGCAGGATATTCAGGAACGCCATTGGCAAAAAAATTAGGTATCAAAAGCGGTTTCAGAATCCGGTTGGT
>JBDSAP010000083.1:0-23320 GCA_039922055.1 Ferruginibacter sp. | reverse complement strand
TGGATGAGCGCCTCTTACTAAGCTACGACCGTATTCGCAAAAACTATCGCAATGGTTTAGCAGTTGTACCGGTTGAAAGAGATAGTTGCGGTGGATGTTTTCATGCGATCCCTCCTCAAAAGCAAAGCGAAATAAAATTGCGTAAAAAAGTGATCGTTTGCGAAAACTGTGGTCGCATATTGGTAGATACAGATCTGAACGATAGTGTTGAGATAAAATAATTATTCTTGATGAAATATTTAAAGAGCCTGCAAACTGCAGGCTCTTTTTATTTAGCGAAAGAGTACGATCAGGGGATACGATCATTTTAAGAAAGAGTGTAAAAAATGAAACTGCCTGTCGCAAAAAAATAACTAATTTGCCTGCCTATATGCTGCAAAAACTCCAGATACAGAACTACGCCATCATCGAAGAAATTGGGATCGATTTTTCTGCAAACCTTAATGTTATAACCGGTGAGACCGGAGCCGGTAAAAGTATTTTAATGGGCGCTCTTAGTCTTATATTAGGTGAACGTGCAGATAGTAATACGCTGATGAATAAAGAGAAAAAGTGTGTAGTAGAGGGATCCTTTAAGGCAAAAAATAACAAGCAGATCAAAGCCTTCTTAAAGGCGAATGATCTTGATATGGATGAAGAATTAATGGTAAGACGAGAGATAGCAGTAAATGGTAAATCAAGAGGATTCATTAATGATACTCCAGTCAACCTTGTGCAATTAAAGGAGCTGGGTTCGCTACTTGTTGATCTGCATCAGCAATTTGATACGTTAGAACTTAGCAATAATGAATTTCAAAGAGAAGTGTTGGATGCGCTTGCAGGTAATACTGAATTGTTGCAAGAATACATGATTGTTTATGGCGAATATTGCCGGGCCAAAAAAGAGTTGGCTGATCTGCAACAGCAGCAACAATCTGCCAATGCTGTATTGGATTATAACCAGTTTCTTTTTGATGAATTAGAAGAGGCAGGTTTTAAGGAAAATGAATTGGAGGAATTGGAAGCTGAAAATAAATTACTCAGCAATGCGGAAAACGTAAAGCAACAACTGGGTATTATTTATTTTGAATTAAAGGATAGCGAGTTGCCTATTGTTCAGCAACTAAAAACGCTTCGCAATAAGCTGCATGCCCTGGAACAATACAATACTTCAATTGAGGAGCTTAACAACAGGCTGCTAAGCGCCCAGGTGGAAATACAGGATATAGCAGATGAGTTGGAAAAGATCGATGAAGGTGTTCAGTATAATGCTGAAAGAATATTATCGATAAACGACCGAATAGCTTTAGGTTATAAATTACTAAAAAAGCATTCCGTAAACACTACCAGCGAACTATTAGCAATTAAAACCAACCTGCAAACTAAACTTAATGATATACTCAACATAAGTGAAGCCATCTCTCAAAAAGAAAAACAGGTACAGGCGCTTTTGGTAAAGTGCGAATTGTTGGCGGGTATTATTTCAGGTAACCGCAATAAAACAGTAAAGCCTTTTACAGATAAAGTAAACACGCTGCTCGCCAAAGTTGGAATGCCCAATGCACAGGTAAAAATACAGGTGGAAAAAACACCTCTAAATATCAATGGACAAGATTCAATTTTATTTTTGTTAGATGCCAATAAGAGCAATCGTTTTGAGCCGCTTGGTAAAGTGGCAAGCGGTGGAGAGCTTAGTCGTATCATGCTTTGTATAAAATCGCTGGTAGCAAAAAAATTACAATTGCCCACATTAATTTTTGATGAAATTGATACAGGCATCAGTGGGGAAGCGGCCAAACAGGTAGGTGCAATTATGCAGGAATTAGCGCAATCTCACCAGTTGATCTCTATTACGCATCAGCCACAGATCGCTGCAAAAGCAACTGCTCATTATTTTGTGTATAAAGCAATCAAAGATGATAAAGTAACAACCTCTATCCGTATGCTTAGCAATGATGAACGGATAACAAATATTGCCCAAATGCTAAGCGGCGAAAAGCCTACTGCTGCTGCATTGGCAAATGCAAGAGAAATGGTTTCAAACTAATTTTAGGTTAAGTGTAATATGACTCATTATTAATTACACGAATTAGATGCACGAATTATACGAATTAAGAAAAAAGCACAGTAGTAATTCGTGTAATTCGCCTTTTAAAATTCGTGTAATAAAATAAATCATAAGCCATTTCATTGTTAATACAACATTGGGAATAATAAGCTTCTTCATCAATATTATCGGGCTATTTTCACTTGTAGTTATCACAGGCTTTGTAATAATATATTTCAAAGATTTCTTCTTTAAAAAATAAGAATCTTATTTTTACCGCTCAAAACAAATCAACATGCCATATAATTTACTGAAAGGGAAAAAAGGGATCATCTTTGGAGCATTGGACGAAAAATCAATCGCCTGGCAAACTGCAATACGGTGCCATGAAGAAGGCGCGGAACTACTGTTGACCAATGCGCCTGTGGCAATGCGTATGGGCGAGATCAATAAATTAGCCGAAGCAGTTAACGCACCGGTGATCCCTTGCGATGTGAGCAGCAGTGAAGACGTGCTCAACCTTATCACCAAAGCAAAAGAACATTTTGGCGGAGGAGTTGATTTCATTTTGCACTCTATTGGTATGAGTCTGAATGTGCGTAAAGGCAAACAATATACAGAGATCGATTACGGCTTCAATGCAAGAACATTGGATATATCTTCTATGAGCCTGCACCGTGTTTTAGCAACCGCTATGAAGCTGGATGCTATCAATGAATGGGGCAGTGTAGTGGCGCTTACTTACATCGCTTCACAACGTGTATTTCCTGATTACAACGAAATGGCAGATGCAAAAGCTTTGCTCGAAAGTGTAGCCCGCAGTTTCGGTTACCACTATGCGCTCAACAAACACGTGCGTGTTAACACGGTATCGCAGTCGCCTACACGAACTACCGCAGGCAGTGGTGTGAAAGGCTTTGAGGGCTTCATTAAGTATGCTGAAAAAATGAGTCCGCTTGGCAATGCAAGTTCTGATGATTGTGCCAATTATTGCGTCACGTTATTCAGTGATCTTACAAGGATGGTTACTATGCAAAATCTTTATCACGATGGAGGATTTTCCAATACAGGCGTTACCCTGCCGGTAATTGAACAAATGGAAAAATAGCTTTCAAAAAATCGCAGTTAATCATTTTTGATTAGAGAATTTTTTTGCACCAGGCTGAGGCATTTCAATGAAACATTGTTGCGTCGCACACTTGTACTATATACCCATTGGCAACTTTTTCCACCTCATAATTAACCACTTCACAAGGATCGCTTTTTTAAGAGATCAGCTACAAATTATCATCCTGGATTGGATAAATATTATAAGGCCCATGGACTCTATTTTAAGCAGCGTTACATTTATGCCCCAGGTTCTATCAAACCTGGAAAACAAGGAATGTGGGAGATCTCCATCTTACAATGATGCCGATTATTTTTAAGCACTTCGATCTGGGCTGATCTATGGAGTAGGAAAGGGGCTGCAACCTGTAGTTATATGCAACAGACCATCTGCTTTTTTTCTATCCTTTTAATCTATTTTAAATTCCGTTTCGGAAAGAATACAGGCGTTTGAAATTCAAATAATACGAAAGCCACCAACTGAATAATTGATGGCTTTAATTTCATTGTAACGGATCGCTTAGTGAGCAGACAGGTTATTAATATTCATCTTCGTTAAAAAAGAAATCCTCCTGGCTTGGATAATCAGGCCAGATGTCTTCTAATCCTTCGTATACTTCACCTTCGTCTTCTAATTCCTGCAAGTTCTCTATTACTTCAATGGGTGCACCGCTCCGGATCGCATAATCTATCAATTCATCTTTTGTGGCCGGCCAGGGAGCATCTTCCAAATGCGAGGCTAATTCAAGTGTCCAAAACATCTTTGTGTGTATTTAATTTTTGCAAATGTAAAAGTTTGGTGGAATTAACCAAATGTGTTTTTGAATAACCTTTCTTTTTAATCGTTAAAACTGTAAATATTTGTGTTGCAGGCATTAATTATCAATTATTAATTACTTTAGCCAGATGCTTAAAGCGACAAATATTATTAAGAATTACGGCGCATTACCTGTTTTAAGAGGCGTGGATATAGAAATTGCAAAAGGGGAGGTAGTAAGTATAGTAGGCTCTTCAGGCGCCGGTAAAAGCACGCTGCTGCACATATTAGGCACCTTAGACAAAGCAGACCTGGGTTCGGTCACATTAGAAGGTAAACGCTTTGAATCGCTCACGGGCCGTAAGCTTGCTGCCTTCCGCAATATGAATATTGGTTTTGTGTTCCAGTTTCACCACCTGCTGCCTGAATTTACCGCTTTGGAAAATGTTTGTATACCGGGATGGATAGCCGGAACGGGCAAAAAAGAAGTAACGGAAAAAGCAACCGGATTGTTAACAACTTTAGGTTTGAAGGACAGGCTCAATAACAAGCCTCAGCAACTTTCAGGTGGTGAGCAGCAGAGAGTGGCAGTGGCAAGGGCTTTAATAAACAGTCCTTCCATTATTATGGCAGATGAACCAACCGGCAACCTTGA
This sequence comes from Ferruginibacter sp., assembly GCA_039922055.1. Lineage (GTDB taxonomy): Bacteria > Bacteroidota > Bacteroidia > Chitinophagales > Chitinophagaceae > Ferruginibacter. The sequence goes on along the minus strand of JBDSAP010000083.1, from coordinate 18,775 downwards.
TAGTGCGAATGCAAAGGAACTACACCAGTTATTTATAGATTTGCGGAACGAATTCAATCAAACGTTTTTGATAGTTACACACAATGAAGAACTTGCCCAGCTAAGTGATCGGGTATTGCACATGAAAGATGGAAAAATCATAAGCTAATTACTCAATGGCTCAATTGCTCAATGTCTCAATTTTGAAATTTCCGTTCGGAGATTGTCCTTTTATCAAAATATGAATTGCCAAAATCGTGACGCACGTGTAAGAATATCTAATACGATAGCTTAAATTTTGGTCCGCTCCACATTGCTGTAAATGTACAAGTGAGTGACACAAGGATGACGCCATGAAATACTACTGCTTGTAAACAAATCCTTTAACTAAAGCGCCCTCAATTAAACAAGCTTCAAATAATTCATGATTCCTCATTTTCACATTTTCAAATTGTCACATTTGCTAATTAATTAATTCTTGGCTTCCACGCAATCTCGGCTACGTTCATCGTGTGGCCAATATATCTGCTTAATACAAAAAGATAATCGCTCAACCGGTTGGTGTATTTAATTACGAGTGGATCAACAAACAACTCGTGCTCCTGCATATTTACACACAGTCTTTCGGCACGCCTGCATACGCATCGTGCAATGTGCGTAGTAGAAATTGAGGGATGCCCGCCGGGTAGAATAAAAGACTTCATAGGCGGCAATTGTTCATTCATTTTATCGATCTCATTTTCGAGCAATACAACATCCGCTTCTTTAAGATCTGGGATTTTCATCAGCGGTTCTTTATCCGGATCGCAGGCTAGGGAAGAACCAATCGTGAACAAACGGTCCTGTATTTCTTTCAAAATTATTTTTATAGATTCCACGTTTATAAGATCGCTTACCAACCCTATGTAAGAATTTAATTCATCAATAGTGCCATAGCTTTCAATGCGTAAATGACTTTTGGGAACTTTGGTACCTCCGATCAGACTTGTTTTACCAAGATCGCCGGTTTTAGTATATATTTTTAATGCCATTGCGGGGAGTTGGAGTGAATTGCAAAGCAACAAAAAAACAGCGATGTAGCTGGGGAAAATAAAGCGGTTACGCAGGCTGTGCAATAACGGAAGGATGTGTATTAAGCTTATCACTTTCAATGATGCCATCCCTCAAACGCACTACCCGGTGAGCAAAGGTAGAAATGTCTTCCTCGTGGGTAACTAAAATAACGGTGTTGCCATCATCATGAATTTTTCCTAAAATATCCATTATCTCATACGAAGTTTTAGAATCAAGGTTACCGGTAGGTTCATCGGCTAATATAATGGAAGGGTTATTAATTAACGCCCTTGCGATAGCAACTCTTTGGCATTGGCCACCACTTAATTCATTAGGCTTATGTGTACTGCGGTCGGCCAATTTAACTTTTTCAAGCACAGCCATTGCCCTGTCTGTTCTCTCGCTTTTATTAACACCGCTGTATATAAGCGGTAGCGCAATGTTTTCGGCTGCCGTTAGTCTTGGCAATAAATTAAATTGTTGAAATACAAACCCGATTTCCTTGTTGCGTACTTCAGCAAGGTCGTTGTCGGGCATGCGGCTTACATCTTTTCCGTTGAGTACATATTTTCCACCCGTGGGGGTATCAAGGCAGCCCAGGATATTCATCAGGGTTGATTTTCCTGAACCACTTGGTCCCATTAAGGCCACGTATTCATTTTTAAAAATATCAAGATTGATACCTTTTAATACCTGTAACTCCTGCTTACCGAGGTAATAGCTTTTAATAATATTTTCTAAATGAATAATGCCTTGCATGGTTTATTGTTTCGTAGGCTACGGAATTACATTTTGTATGTTTCAACAGCCTGATATTTTCAACTTATAAATTATTTTTTTATAACCTTCGGAACTTTGAAAAATTGATCATCATGCAATGGAGCATTTATAAATCCTTCTTCTCTCATGATGCTTCCTTTTACCTCATCTTCCCGCAACACGTTAACGCTATCGCTCATGTGAAGTTGCGGTGCAACGCCTGAAGTATCCAATTCATTTAATTTCTCAACAAACTGAATCATTTTTTGAAGATCATTTTTAATCCCTTCTTTTTCACTTTCATCAAATTGCAGCCGGGCAAGATTGGCCAACTTATCTATCAATGCATCATTTACTTCCATTGAACAAAAATAAAGGATTCGGTTTAGATGGCAGGGATATTCGTTTAAATGGCGGGGCTTATTAAATGTGAGATATCATAAGCGAGTGCATATTGCACCAAACTCAGTAACTGCAAACTGAAAAGTCTTTTTTATCTTCGCCGTCCTTATGACTAAGAAGAAAGAAATAGTAATGAGCGGTATACGTCCCACCGGGTACCTGCATTTAGGTAACTATTTTGGTGCTATTCGTAATTATGTTAGAATGCAGGAAGATTTTGATTGTTACTTTATGGTGGCTGATCTACACTCATTAACAACGCATCCTGATACCAAGGCGCTTAAAACAAACGTTCACCGGGTGCTTGCAGAAAATATTGCTTGCGGATTAGATCCGGATAAGGTGGCGCTGTATTGCCAGAGTCATGTTTATGAAACTTCTGAATTGTACCTGTACCTTAATATGCTTGCGTATACCGGTGAGTTGGAAAAAACTGTAACGTTTAAGGAAAAGATAAGGCAACATCCTGAAAACCAAAATGCTGGTTTATTAACCTATCCTGTACTTCAAACCGCAGATATAATTTTACACAGAGCTAAATACGTACCCGTTGGTAAAGACCAGGAACAGCATCTGGAGATGGCAAGGAATTTTGTAAATCGGTTTAACTACCGTTATGGCGAGATTTTTCCTGAGCCTTATGCATTTAATTATAATGAAGTCCTGGTAAAGGTTCCAAGCTTGGATGGTACTGGCAAGATGAGTAAAAGTGAGAACCAGATGGCTACATTGTACCTGGCTGATGATGATGAAATGATCCGTAAAAAAGTGATGAAGGCAAAAACAGATAGCGGTCCAACAGACCCTAATTCTGCTAAGCCGGACTATATTGAAAATATTTTCGGGCTGATGAGGTTGGTTAGTTCACCAGAAGTGATCAGCAAGTTTGATGACGATTTTAATAACTGCAATATCCGGTATGGAGATTTGAAAAAGCAGCTCGGTGAGGATATGGTAAACTTTATTGCGCCCATTCGCAACAAAGTAGAAGCTATATTAAATGACGAGAAATATCTAAAGGAGGTGATGGAAAAGGGCGCTGAAAAGGCCAGAAAAAGTGCCAGGGAAACAATGCAACTCGTAAGGGGCGCTATGGGTCTAAACTATTAATTTACTCTCGTAAAAGATCAGCCTAATTATTATTGCAGTCTATCAAAGATTGCATACTTTCATTTCGGAATCTTACGATACATTACAAATACATTTTAAATTTTCCCTTTGGGACCGGGGCACATGGCGAAAACAAAAAAACCAAAACATATTGCAGTAGCCGGCAATATAGGCGCAGGAAAAACTACACTCACCGAAATGCTTAGCAAGCATTACAGATGGATACCACAGTTTGAGGATGTAGATCACAACCCTTATCTTAATGACTTTTATGACGATATGCCCAGGTGGAGTTTTAATCTACAGATCTTCTTTTTAAACAGCAGGCTGAACCAATTATTGGAAATACATCGTGGAACGGAGACGGTCATACAAGACAGGACCATTTATGAAGATGCAAATATTTTTGCACCAAACCTTCATGATATGGGATTGATGGGTAAAAGGGATTTTGACAATTACTATTCGTTTTTTGAAACGCTAAAATCGATGGTGCAGCCGCCTGACTTGCTTATTTATTTAAAAGCTTCTGTACCAACCCTGGTAGCACAGATACAAAAACGCGGCAGGGAATACGAAGAAAATATAAGGCTAGACTACCTGAAAAAGCTAAATGATTATTATGGTCATTTCGTTGAGAGCTACAAGGAAGGCCCTATCTTAATTATTGATGCGGATAATAATAAATTCGCCGAAAACGAAGAACACCTGGGCCAAATCATTAACAAAATAGATTCCACTTTATTCGGTCTGTTTTAATTGATACTATAGCAAAGAAATAGGGTAGTAAAGGCTAATCAATCAATTGATTTTTCATTGCGTAGAACACCAGCCCAACAGAGTTCTTTACTCCAAAACGCTCCATCAGCCTGTCTTTGATGGCTTCAACTGTACGGGAGCTTATATCCATTTTCTGTGCAATTTCAGATGCGGTAAATTCCATACAAACAAGGGTGAGCACTTCTTTTTCACGTTCGCTGATGACTATTTCTGTACTTAAGTTTGGATTAAATTTCTGTTTGCTATAATTTTTTTTGATCAGTACTTTATTCACAAAGGGATTAAGATAAAAGCCGGTTCTCATCACATCCATAATAGCTCTTTTGATCTCTGACGGTTCTGTGCTCTTCAATAAATAACCAGCCGCACCGCAATCCATTAGATGACCGACAAAACGTTCATCCTCATACATCGTCAATATTATAACCCTGATATTTGGAAAATCTTTGGTGATTTGTTTGGTGGAATCAATGCCGTCTTTGATTGGCATTCTCAGGTCGCATAAGATTACATCGGGTGCAGCTTCGGGTATTCTTTCAAGCAACTCTTCTCCGTTTTCGGCCTCCATTACAAATTTTATATTTGTATACGGCCTCATAGAAAGAACAACGCCTTTTCTAAAAATTTTATGATCATCAGCAATGGCTACTTTTATTAAACTCATACAATGGGGGTCGTGTAAAATTAAGAAAAGATATTGGTTGATTTAAAAGTTAAAGAATAGACGACAAATATCAAACCAGTTTTTTTGGAAGAGCTTGATTCTTATCTCTCTATAAAAATTATTTTATACTAATATGTCGAATCCTTCGGTATCTCCAGTGTTACTTTGTAATACGTGTGACTTGGATCAATTTCGAAAAATATCCTACCGTTTAAGACCTTAATCCTGCTCGCTATATTCTTTAATCCCAACCCGGTTGAAACATGATTTAGGCGATCAAATTCTGTTTGTACAATTCCTTGTCCGTCGTGATGCAAGCGAAGATAGCTATGAGTTGCGTTTGCATTTTGGGTAAGGTGAATAAAGCCTGCACTACTGTGCTTGATGATGTTATTAACAAGCTCCTGCATTATCCTGAAGATAAGTAACTCCTGCTCCAACTTTAAACGAGTGCGGTAATCGTGAAAACGAACGCTTGCGTTTAAGGTGCCACTTCCATTTATTTTTTGGAAAAGATCACTCATAGCGCTTTCGAGGCCGAAATTTTTGAGAGTAGGAGGCATCATGCTATGACTGATGTTGCGTATTAATTGTATAGCATCATCAATGATCTGTTTCGCACTAAAGATGGATTGCAACTGAGCGGCAGGCTCCTGGTTGATCATATTCTCATTAAGGTAAAGACGTGCAGTTGCTAAGAGTGGACCTACATCATCATGGAGATCAGCGGCTATGCGGTTACGTTCTTCTTCCTGGAATTTGATAGAGGCATTTAGTAAAATTTGCTGTTTTTCATCCTCCAACTTTTTAAGCTGGTTATTAAAACGAATTACTTTCCGTTGATGAAAGATCACGAAAAAAACGATACCCAAAGTCAGACTAACCATTGCAAGCGTGCCAAACAGCATGACATAGGTAAATCCAGAAGAACTGTTGTTGGCGACTTGTAAGAAAATCATTCGGGAGCTAAGAGATTAATTTTGCTTGTTATAAACTTTAAATGAATCAAGAGATTCACTCAAATCAGATTCAAGAGATATATTGTTGTTAGTTAATTTGCGTCGACTGTGCATTAAGATTCCAATACAAAGGAGAATATTTTTATTTATTGTGAAAAAGGCATATATGGTGTTATATTGGACTATAAAAGTTGCATTTTTGATGGCATTTTTTGAATAAAGAAAGAGAAAAAAATTACCAGAAAAATATATTAAAAACCCAGTAGATATCCAAAAGCTCATCGTAAGGTAGATGGGGGTAGACAGACTATACTGGATTTTTTCATAAAAAAAGTAGATAATTAATAAAATAAAAAATAAGCACTCAATAACAAGTGGCATAAAGCTTATGACTCGTTCTGTACTTACATAATAATCATAAAAAGCCAAGATAATGAATAGAGGTATAGCGAAAAAAAATAAAATCTTTGTCTTTTTAGATAGTAAAACTTGCTTGTAATAGTAACAGAGTAACGCAAATTCCATTATGATTGCAGCTCTCCTTAAATGTGACATGATCAGTCGATTATCAAAAACATATAAGCAGACTAAGACAAGAAATAAAATTGCAGCATATATAAGTACATAAATAAAGAAAGCCTTTCCTTCTTTTGTAGCTAATATTTTTTTATAAAAAATACTACAAAGAATGAAAGGCAGAAATTCAAAAAAATAATTTAGTATATTAAGAATATTGACAATCCGCAAAGTCGAAAGTTTTGATAAATATAACTAACTACTGCACATCGTCAAAATTTACTTAACTATCTACTAGCATCATTTAACTCCAAGTTTGCATGATAATGATTTTTAGAGGTTTGTTAATAGTTTCATTGTAAACTTCCTCCAAAAGCCGATGCTGAACAAAGGGTAAAAGATGACAAGGCATCATTCGAATCAAATAAAAACAAGTGGTGTTGGGCGGTATAGCAGAATTTTTAGCAATGGAAGCTATGTGAAGTGGGGTAATTATACGATTATAATATAGTAAAATTACTATGTACTATTTGAGTAATAAATACCGTATGAATACTATACTACAATAAAGTATGTGGTAAGATCCGGTATCAAAACAAAAGGCTGAACATAAATCATTTCTTTTTAAAGATACTCTGCGCCACTCTAATAGAAATAGGAATTTACACCTTTTTTTATGTTATTATTCACAAAATCGATATCGCCAAAAATCCAAATAGATGAACAAATATCTTAAGCTGTTTCAAACGTAAATTTACTATATCACTTTTAAGTAGAAATCCTGCCCCCAAACATGTAGTATGAATTTTTGATATTGGAGTAAAACAAACCGGCAAATTTATTCTTCTCAAGCATTAATAAGTTGATTTAAAACGCTTAATTTTAGGAACACCTTACAGAATAACCCCAATACTTATGTCCATTACAACCAACTCCATGATTAAAATTGCTATTGCAGATGATCATAAAATTTTCAGAGATGGTATAAAAATGGCGCTCTCCGGTAAAGAAAATTTGAAAATGCTCTGGGAAGCAGAGGATGGAAAGGATATGATGCATAAAATCGCCATCAAAAAGCCTGAGGTATTACTTATGGATATACGGATGCCGGAAATAGATGGTATTAATGGCATCGAATTGATCCGCAAAGAGTATGACGATATCAAGATAATAGTCCTGACCATGTATGATGATCACCAGATGATCAGCAAAATGATGGAAATGGGAGCCAATGCGTATCTAACCAAAACAACCGACCCCGAAGAAATTTACGAAGCAATCCTTACCTGCATAAACGAGGACTTTTATTTTAACGACCTGGTGAATAAAGCCGTAATGGGCAAGTTGATGCAGAAAAAGAACGTTCGCCAGCATTATGGAACCAATACTGCCATCCACTTTAATGAAAAGGAAATAAAAATATTGCAATTACTTGCAGAAGATAAAACCACCGAAGAAATATCAAAAGTCATTTTTCTAAGCCCTCGCACAATCGAAACTATCAGGCAGAACATGAAAACAAAAGTAAATGCGAAAACAATTGGCGGTCTCCTGATGTACGGAATGAGAAACAAACTGATAGAGTAGTACAGACACTTTCTTATACATATTAAGCCAACTCGACTTGCGCTAACATTTAATCTTTAATCCTGCGGAATGGTCCTTTGCGATTTTTCAGGAAATATTGACACTACATAATCTCCATTCTCCGCATTGTTCCCGATTATTATCAGGCATACATCGTCAATATAAGAGAATACTTCTTTTCCGCTTTGAAACATTACCGGGAAATTTAAATCAGCAATTTCAGTGTTAAGTAAGTTTATAGAATCCACACCTTTGGGATTAACGCTTAGGATAAATACTTCGCTTTTAATTTTAGAGATGATATGTTGTACTTTAAATTCAATGGTAGCCACGAAATTTACAACGCCTTCCGAATTCATCAAATTGAAATCGTCGATAAAGCGCATAACAGATGTTGACGTAGCCCGCATTATGCAAAATTATAAAAATAGTCTGATGTATAACGAATTATAAAAGATGATTTTTTTTAATAAGAATTTTTAAAATTGACGCCACCAACCATCTTTGAACTAGATAACTGGATAAAAAAAGTATCTGAAGTGAGTATATCATTCAAGATTTTCCGTCACTTTTAATTTTACCCGTTCTCTGTTTTTCAATTTTTGGAGGGGTACACCTTTGTTCTCGTTAAGATCCAGTAGGCTGACTTTGTGATCGTAACCAAGATCCACCAATACCTTGTCATCGATGATCCATGCCCTGCCCTGTATAATACTGCCCTTCGCTGTGAACCTGTTTTGTACTTGCAGGTCGTCTTCAAGTATAATGGAGATGAGATCACCATCGGCGATCTTTTTATATTTACCGGTGACCTTAGCAGAAACATATTTTATCCTACCCTGGGGCGCCTGTGTAACAGGTTCACTGATAATTGGCGTGCCTTCCTTCAGTTCTTCAGGATGCTGGCCGTCAGCCTCATTAACATCAACTTTCATAGTGCTGAATTCAGCAGTGCCCGTGTCATCATTATTGGCTTCAATAAAGCTTTCTATATTCTCGGGCGGTAATGGATTAAAAACATTATACCCGAAATCCTTCATATACAATTCCGGGTTTTCGAAGAGTTCCTTTACCGCAATGATCTTATAAACATAAGCGGCTGTTTCAGGGTTCAGTTTCATTGAAAAATAGTTTCTGCCCTGTTTGCTGATGGCATTTTTTATATTACCAATACCGTTATTATAAGCGGCTGCCGTTAACACCCAGGAGGAAATTCCAAAGTTCTTTCTAATATACAGATAATAATTTGCCAGCAATTTACAGGCGGCATAAGTCGATTTATCGAAATCGGTCCGCTCATCCACATAATCATTTACCGTTAAGTTCCATTCAATAGCTGTTTTTGGCATTAGCTGCCAAAAGCCCCGTGCGCCCGCATCAGATGCAATATCTTTTTTGAAGCCGCTCTCTACTATCGCTAAATATTTGAAATCCTGGGGAAGATTTGTTGCTTTAAGCCAGCGCTCCACCTGTGGCAAATAAGGGTTTCTCCTTAGGGCTGCAATGTTTACATACCTCATTTGATTCTTGATGATATTCATTAGCTTGTCGATCACCAGTTTATCATCCAGGGGTATTTTTTCACCGCAGAAATAGATATCATGCGCAGATGAACAGAACCAACTGCATGTAAGAATAAAGAAACATGCGAACCGGCTTATATATACTTTGAAATTCATAAGGCAAAGTTGGCGAATTTCTATATATTTTAATAAAGAACCTTTGGGTAAAGATTTTAGACCCATTCAGGGACACAAATTCTCGATTTATTTTTGTTTTTCAAGTTTAGCTTTTTCAGCGAGGTTTCTTTTAATATCCAACTGGTAGTCTACAATTTTTAGTCTTTGTTTGGCATACTCATCCTGCGGTTGTAAATTAAGTGCCTCTGTATATTGTTGTTTGGCAGTTTCTAAATTATTTCCGGCAACTGATTTGTCTCCTAAAATAACAAGGTGGCGATATTTTTTTCTTTTTTCGATCTGGATATTGTTAGCATCCAACTTATCTCTTTGTTCCTTTTGTGTTTTTTGAAACTCAACTTCCGCCTGTATATATTTTATTTGTGAATCAGGATATACCTCCGAAGGTTTTATAATTAGTGCATCCTGGTAACCGCCTATTGCCGGTTCATATCTTTTTGCGATAAGCAGGCTGTCTGCAAAAGCAATTTTGCTTTCGTACCGTTGATTTATCTCGTTTTGCCTCGCTATTTCAGCAAGCGTGTCGCTAATGATCTTCAACTGATTTTGAGGTTCGGTCTCACCTGGAATTAAGGTAGCCGCTTCTGTGTAAGCAGTTTGTGCATTTACAAGATCATCTTTCTGGTAATAGACTTTTGCCTTTGCTAAAGCATTGTCATACTTTTTTCTGAGTTCAGTTTCAGCGGCTATTGTTTGCTTTTTTTCCTTTTCTTCAGCAGCTATTCTGTCTAATGTTGTTTGGATATAATTCAATCGCTCCTTCGGACGGGTTTCTGCAGGTATAATTGCAGCCGCGTCTGTATAAAGCTTTCTTGCTTTGATAAAATCGCCCTTATCAAACTCCGTGTCGGCTGCTTCTATAGCGAGCTTGTATTTAGCTGCAATTTTCTCTTGTGCAATCCTCGGTCTGTCAGCTATTTCTTTAGCAACAAGGTCTGCTTCTATTTTAGTTATATTTTTAAGTTGTTCTTCCGGCCATGTTTTTTTTATAATATTCAGGGCCGCTTTGTAAGCCGGCTTTGCATTCGTATAATCCCCCGCTTTGAAAAAATTGTCAGCTACAAGAATAGCGGCGCTATATTTATCTTCAACAATCAAAGCTTCCTTTTCTTTTTTTGCCTGTTCTAACTTTAACGCAAGCTGTTGCTTTTCGTTTTTCTCCCTCAATGTTTGTTCTGCAATAAGTGTGTCGATCTTTATGATCTGCTCTTTGGGCCAGGGCCTGTTAAGCAGTTGGCCGGCCTTGTTATAAGCTAACTTTGCATCAGAAAGATTTCCCTCGTTGTATAACTTATCCGCGGCTTGAATGGCGGCAGTGTACTTATTTTCGAGCGCCAAAGTTTCCTGATCTCTTTTTTCTTTTTCTAATCTTAAAGCAAGTTGTTGCTTGTCGTTTTTCTCTCTTAGTGTTTGTTCTGCAATAAGTGTGTTAATCTTTGTGATCTGTTCCTTCGGCCACGGCCTGTCAATCATTTGGCCTGCCCTGGTATAAGCCACCTTTGCCTCAGTAAGATTTCCATCATTGTATAACTTATCTGCCGTTTGAATGCCAGCGCTGTATTTATTTTCCAGTTCTAAAGCTTCCTGATCTCTTTTTTCTTTTTCTGACCTCAATGCAAGTTGCTGTTTTTCATTTTTCTCCCTCACCGTTTGTTCCGCAATAAGCGTGTTGATCTTTGTAATCTGTTCTTTTGGCCATGGCCTGTTAATTAGTTGGGTGGCCGAGTTGTAGGTAATTTTTGCCTCGGTAAGGTTCCCATCCCTGTATAACTTATCTGCAGCTTCAATAGCGGCACTATACTTATTTTCCAGCTCTAAAGCTTCCTGATCCCTTTTTTCTTTTTCTAACCTCAATGCTAATTGTTGCTTTTCATTTCTCTCTTTTAGCACTTGCTCTGCAATATGTATGTTGATCTTTGTGATCTGATCATTCGGCCATGGCCTGTTAATCACTTGAATGGCCTTATTATAAGCCAATTTTGCCTCGGCAAGGTTGCCAGCATTATATAATTTATCTGCAGCTTGAATGGCATTAGAATAATTATTCTCGAGCTCCTGTGCTTCCCTTTCCTTCTTATCATCTGCTTCCTTTTTTGCGAGTGTTTTTTTATCGCTTGCATCCTTCGTTTGGGCCGCTACAAGTTTATCTATGCGGCTGATCTGCTCTTTTGCTTTTGGCTGCTTACTCAGCAACAGCGCTTTATTATACAGCGCTTTGCCGGTTGTATAATCTCCCGCCTGGAACGCTTTATCAGCCTCAGTTATTAACGACTCATAGTCACCGCCCTGGCTCGCTGTATCTTTCTGCCTAAGGTCTTGTTCCTTAGCCTGGATAGCAGCAATTCTTTTTTGTGCTAACGGATCGTTGGGAGTGATTAGAAGTGCCTGCTCAAAAAAGTTCCGGGCATTTGGTAGGTTATTTTGATTGAAGGCTATTTCTCCATTAGAGATATAGCTTTTGTACGTTTCCTGTAGCTTCAGCCGCTCCTGTCGTTGACTTTCATCATATAGTGCCTGGTCAATCTTTTCTAATTGGCGGGTAGCATAAAGATCATTCGGTTTTAAGGCCAGCGCCCGCCTGTATCCATCCTGCGCTTCTTTGTAATTTTTTTGATCGAACTCAGTTTTAGCAGCTTCTGTCAGTTCTATGTATTTCTTGTTTTTTTCAATTTCCGCCAATACTTCATTATTGTTAAGCTTTAATTGTATTTCCTCTATTCTTTGGGTCGGTATTATATCGTCAGATCTCAGGTTGTGCGCATTTTCAAAAATTAGTTTTGCCTCTTTGTAAAGCCCAAGCTTCATGTATTTATCACCTTCTTCCAGCAGCGCATTGTAACTGTCCTCCGCTTCAGCAGGAGACTCAGTAGCAGTGTTATTTCCAGCTACTGTGTTCTGGTCGTTATTTTTGACTTCAGCCGTTTTTACCTCGGCCGGTACTGGCCCGGTCTTTTTTCGGGCTGCCAATTCTGCTACATGCTGTTCCAGTTTTTTCAAAGTTCCATAGTCAAAGAAAAGTTCAGCCTCATCATCGTAGTTAATGTTCTTTTTATACGCTAATACTATGCGATGTGTTCTTCCACCTTCTGTTACAAAAAGAAAAGCCGGCTTTGTGTTTTCCGATTTTGAGCTAATGGTAAGCCCTGTGGAAATTGATTTTAAATTGTATGGGGCATTGTTGGGAGCAGTGTAAAAATTACTGAGTTTGGAAGGGAATTTTATGGCGATTTCTGCTTCTGAATTTACAAAAATAGTATCACCTGTTATACTCTGCCCACTGGAATGCTGAAAAAGAACACAGGTTATTAATAAGATCAAACTAAATATCCGCATCATAAATGTCCTCATTGTACAAAAATTTTTCAAAAATACTAATAGAAATAATTATGCCGAAATGCAGGCCTGCAAAGGTATTGGAGTAACTGGTGGTCTGGCTGCAAAACGCTGTCACCCTGGGTTAGGCAAGGCCAGGCAAGGGCAGGATCACCTAAAAAATCACTATTTCATTATAAAAGAGGTCATCAATATCTCACGTCAATTTTAGTCACGCACTTTTCCGGGTCATCATCACGATGCAATTTTACGTATTCTATTGTAATACTTGTTTTTTTAGAGAGAAGTCCTTTCTTAGTTTTTTTTCCGCTTATTTCTTTGCACAGCCAGCTAAACGTTTTCCGGTTTTGCGAATCACCGTTTACAATCACCAGGGTGGATCCCGCTTCACATAGGTATTTATAAAAGTCGCTTTCTACCATTTGATTATCAACTAAAACCTGTAGCAGACTCTTAAATGTTTGGTCGGCCACACGGATTGTTTTAGGTTCCGCAGCTACTGGCGGCAGTATTGGTTTTGCAGGGGGAGTTACGGGTTGCGAAGGCGGAATTATAATTTTTGGCGGAGTGGTAGTTTGCGGTGAAGGCTTCACTACCGGGGTGGTCGTTATGATCGGTTCTTCTTTTTTAGGAGGTGGCGGAATATTATTCACTACTGGCGGCACATATTCCGGAAGCTGAATTTGCGGCTTCATTATGTCTTCCACATTGATCTGCTTGGCATATCTTTTTTTTGGATCATAGTCCAACGTCACCTGGATGATGTACCTACCCGGACGAGCAAACAGGAACCTGGCTTTTTCAGTATTGCGTTTTCCCAATTCCGGGTGATTAAGAACGATCCACTCAAAGGTAGCTCCGCCTAAGGGAGGGGGCATAAACTCTTCTTCCCGGCTGGTAAATGTGGAGGAGGTTCCTATTATTTCCCGAAGCTGAGGAGCTATGGCGGATGCAACTGTATCAATGGCAAGGCCCTCTTTTGAACGGTCAATTATAGTTATCAGCCTGAGTGATTCACAACCGGGATTAGTGCTGGCGGTAATATAATATTTTCCCTCCCGGGTAAAAGTGTGCGTGATGAAATCCTTGCCAACAACGGCGTTGGAGGAGTCATTAAAATTCCATGTTATCCTGGAGTTGGAAATAGACGTTTTGAAAGGGATCTTTTCGCCTGTAAAAAAGTAATCGTCGTTCATGTGTACCCCTTCGCCTACATCAATGGTAAAGGAGAGGCAATTGTCTTTGTCAATGCTTGTATAACTCAGTACGCCCACTGTAATAACCGCCAATATAGAGATCGTTAGCCATACCTTGTTATTTACCCCCAATGTTCTGCGGCTAAATATATTGTTGCTGTCCATCATTAATTATTATTCATGCTACACTATTTTTGAAATATTTAATTCTACTTTGACATATTTAAAAAAATGTAACTCACGGTTACGATAGTTTAATTATGGAACGAAAAAGATGCCATGAAAAAATACAGTACAAGTGAGTGACACAACGATGCCGCCATAAAAAACATCTGCTTGTCAACAAAAAAACACAAAGGTTTGACTTGTCAAAGTAGAAATAAAGACTAAAACAAAAAGCCGAAAATTGCTCAGCTATTTTAAGTAAGTTATTAAATGAAAAAAATACTTCAAATCTTTTCGTTGCTGATTACAACAGCCTGCTTTGCCCAGGAAAAAGCAGGCTTAAAACTTTGGTATAACCAACCAGCAGGCAAAACCTGGGAGAGTGCCTTGCCAATTGGAAATGGCAGGTTAGGCGCAATGGTGTATGGTAATGTAGAAAAAGAAGTAGTGCAGATGAATGAGCATACTTTATGGAGCGGCAGCCCTAATCGCAACGACAACCCGATGGCATTGGATTCACTGGAAGCCATTCGAAAACTTATTTTTGGAGGCAGGCAAAAGGAAGCGGAACAACTCGCCAATAAAGCAATCATCAGTAAAAAATCGCAGGGACAAATGTTTGAACCTGCCGGTGAATTGAACCTCGTTTTTAATGGTCATGAGCATTATACAAATTATTACCGTGAGCTGGATATTGAAAGAGCGGTTGCAACAACTTCCTACAAAATAGGTGAGGTAATTTTCAAAAGAGAAGTACTGGCTTCATTTCCAGATCGGGTAATTGTAGTCCGTTTAACTGCAAGTAAACCGCACAGTATTTCTTTCACAGCTTTTTATTCAACACCTCAGCCAGGAGTTGAAGTAAAATCCAACAACAATGAGCAGCTAACCTTTGCAGGTGCCACCATCGATCATGAAACGGTAAAAGGGTTGGTGAAGTATAAAGGCATCATACAGTTTAAACCAACAGCCGGGTCTACCTTATACACCGATACTTCGGTGATTGTTAAAGATGCAGATGCAGTCACCATTTATATTTCAATAGCAACCAATTTTAATAATTATCATGATTTGTCTGGCAGCGAAAATGAACGGGCGGCAGCTTACTTAAAAAGGGCAGTTGCAAAGCCGTTCGCAACAATTTTAAAAGAACATGTTGTGGCCTACCGAAAATATTTTAACAGGGTGAAGCTGGACCTTGGCACAACACACGGATCCAATATTCCTACAGATGAACAATTGAAGAATTTTACTTCAACAAATGATCCTGCATTTGCAGCGCTTTATTTTCAGTACGGCCGCTACCTGTTAATTTCTTCTTCTCAGCCCGGTGGGCAGCCAGCTAATCTACAAGGTATCTGGAACAATAAACTTAAACCGGCATGGGACAGTAAGTACACCATCAACATCAATGCAGAAATGAATTACTGGCCTGCAGAAAAAACCAATCTTTCGGAACTGCATGAACCATTTTTACAAATGGTAAAAGACATGTCGGTAACAGGCCAGCAAACTGCCAAAGATATGTATGGAACCCGGGGTTGGATGGCGCATCACAACACAGATATATGGCGATCAACCGGTGCTGTCGATGGTGCCTTTTGGGGGTGCTGGATAAATGGTGGCGGCTGGAGTACACAACATTTATGGGAACATTATCAATACACCGGGGATAAAAAATTCTTAGCAACAGCCTATCCGGCAATGAAAGGAGCCGCCTTATTTTATCTTGATTTTTTGATAGAACATCCTAAATATCATTGGCTGGTTATTGCCCCCGATATGTCGCCTGAAAATGCACCAAAGGCCCACCAGGGTTCCTCCATTGATGCCGGTGTAACCATGACAAATCAAATTATTTTTGACGTATTCAGCCATGTTATCAGCGCTGCATCCATCTTAAATAAAGACAAAGCCTTTACCGATACATTAATGCAAAAGCGCAGCCGCCTGGCACCCATGCATATTGGACAATACGGGCAGTTGCAGGAGTGGCTGGATGATATAGATGACCCCAACGACAATCACCGCCATATTTCTCATCTGTATGGTTTATTTCCATCCAACCAAATATCTGCATACCGTACACCAAATTTGTACAGTGCAGCAAAAAATACATTAATACAAAGGGGCGATGTTTCCACCGGGTGGAGCATGGGTTGGAAGGTGAACTGGTGGGCCAAAATGCAGGATGGCAATCATGCTTATAAATTAATTCAAAACCAGTTAACACCGGTTGGTACAAATACAGGCGGCGGTGGTACCTACAACAATCTTTTTGACGCACATCCTCCATTTCAAATTGATGGCAACTTCGGTTGTACTTCAGGCATTGCAGAAATGTTGATGCAAAGTGATGACGGGTTTTTAAACCTGCTGCCTGCCTTACCAGATGTATGGTTAGCAGCGGGAAGTGTAAGTGGTTTAAAAGCCAGGGGTGGTTTTGAAATTATTAACATGCAATGGAAAAATGGCAAATTGATTAAAGTATCAGTTAAATCAAATTTGGGCGGAAACCTGCAGTTGCGTTTGCCCAATAAAATGAAGATGACCGATGGAAAAGAACTAAAGATGTCGACTGGGAAAAACACAAATCCATTTTACCAGGTAGAGAGTATTCCCGATCCTGTTATTGCGGAAAAGGCTGTCATTACGTTGCCTGTACTTAACGAAACTTTTGTGTATGATTTACCTACAAATGCAGGACAGGTTTATACAATGGTTGCAAAATAAAATGGCAGGAATTTTTAAAGGCATTTATTCAAAAATCTAAAAAATAAAAAATGAATCTTAAATCTTTAGTTCTCGTAATTGCAGTCGGCTTTATAGCCGTTGTAAGTAACGCTCAGGCACAGCCTGCCGTAACAGAAGACTTTAAACCTTCTACCTTAAATCAGCCGGCGCAGGAATATCCGCAGGTCAATTCTCAGGGTTATGCAAGATTTAAAATTATTGCACCTTCCGCTGATAGCGTAAGGGTAAGCCTTGGCCTGGGCGGAAAAGGTGGTACAATTCTTACGAAAGCCGACGATGGTTCCTGGATGGGTACAACAGAAGGGCCAATGGACGAAGGTTTTCATTACTACAATGTTAGGATTGATGGTGGGAAATTTAATGACCCCGGGGCAAAAAATTATTATGGATCTACACGCTGGGAAAGCGGCATTGAAATACCTGCACATGACCAGGATTTTTATGCGTTAAAAAACGTACCTCACGGTAATGTTCAACAAATACTTTTCAATTCTGCAAGTACCAGTACATCCCGTCGTGCTTTTGTGTACACGCCACCCGGTTATAATAAAGACACTAAAACAAAATATCCTGTGTTATACCTGCAGCATGGCTGGGGCGAAGATGAAACAGCATGGAGCAACCAGGGACATGCCAATCTCATCATGGACAATATGATTGCTGAAGGAAAGACAAAGCCCTTTATCATCGTGATGACTTATGGAATGACCAATGATGTAAAACCAGGTGGAATGAGAAATTTTAAAATCGACGCATTTCAAACAGTAATGGTTGATGAATTGATTCCTTATGTGGATGCAAACTTCCGCACTATGTCAGACCCGTCACACCGTGCCATGGCAGGACTTTCTATGGGGGGTATGGAAACAAAAACCATTACACTTAATAAGCCGGATGTGTTTGCTTACTACGGTTTATTAAGTGGAGGTACTTATGCTCCGGCCGATATAACAGACAAATCAAAAGTGAAACTTATTTTTCTTAGTTGTGGTAGTAAAGAGCGGCCTGATGGCGTAAGGAACGCGGCAACGGCTTTAAAAGACGCAGGTTATAATGCAGTTGCTTATGTGTCGGAAAATACCGCTCATGAATTTCAAACATGGCGCAGAAGCCTGCATGAACTTGCACCACTTTTGTTTAAAAATTAGTTTAAAAATCAAAAGCAATTAATACCAACAAACTAAAAAACATCAAATTATTATGAAAAGAAAAATTACAACTACCATAGCGCTTGTTTTCAGCTTTATGGTTTGCCTTGCCGCAGCCGTAGGTGATTTGAACGGTAAATGGACAGGTTCTTTAAACACACCAGACGGCAATGAAATTCCGTTATCATTCAATTTTAAAGTGGATGGTGATAAACTTACCGGAACGGCTGCAGGGCCAGATGGAGAGATGCCTATATCCGACGGCAAAATTAGCGGCTCTGATTTTACATTTAATCTGGACTTTAACGGATCCAGTATTGCTCATACCTGCAAATACTATAGTGAAGGAGACTCGGTATCAGTTAACATCGATTTCAATGGCGCTAAAATGCATGCTCAGTTAAAACGTGATATTAAGTAATACAATCTTCCATATATTTTAAAGGCCTTTCCGGTTGAGTGGGTATTTGGAATTTTTCTCACACCATTTTTATAAGGTAAATCAGATAGGTGTTTTTATGCTGAAAGCAAGCAATTGATAGTTCTACTTTGGCAAGTCAAACCTTTGTGTTTTTTTGTTGACCAGCAGATGTTTTTTATGGCGGCATCGTTGTGTCACTCACTTGTACTGTATTTTTTCATGGCATCTTTTTCGTTCCATAATTAAACT
>JBDSAP010000082.1:0-3181 GCA_039922055.1 Ferruginibacter sp. | reverse complement strand
GTAAGTGGGGGAGATATGGGTGCATAAGGCATTAATTTTATTGAGTTCATTTTCAGCATCGCAGGAAGCAGTTATTAATTATGTAACAACAATCAGCCTGATATTTTTAACCGGAATATTTATCCAGATTAAATAATCAGATTTCAAAGAAAACTATAATTTCTCTTTTCGTTTTTAACGCAGGCAACAACCGAAAACAAAGGTTGCAATATACTTCTTGTGCACCGGCATCAGCTAGATAAAGAGGTAACCCTTTTTCAATTGGATAATGGAAGGAATTTTTTCCATGGGAAAGAATACGACAAAATGATCGGCCTGGGGTGGCGCCCCGAAACGGTCAGTATAGCCGCTTCATAAAATATATCTATGAGTGAACTGCTTGGAATTGTTCACACGCTATAACAGATCAGATTTTGATCGATCCTATCCCTGGGATCATCTCTTTATCATTAACCGTTGCTCAGTGTAAACGCTGGCAACGGAATAATCTGGCCGCCTTGCAAAGCAGACTCGTGCGCTAAGATGCCCACACAAGTAATATTTGCTGATTGGCGGGCATTAGGGAAAGGCTCCCGCTCATCTACCAATGCGCTCAAAAACTCATGTACTAAATGCGGATGAGAGCCACCATGACCAGCTCCTTGAGTAAAGGAAAGATGTTGGTGTTCATCAGTGTCGTAAACACCTTTGGTGGTAAAGCGCTGAATGGGCTCTGGCAATAAATGTGCATAGTCTGGAGAATGTACTTCTTCCGGAATTTCGTGCTCCTCCTTTTTTGCCGTATGTACAATAAGAGGCTGTCCTTCAATCAATGGCCACTCTACTGATTTCTTCGTTCCATATACTTCAAAGCTTTCCCTGTACTGTCGTGCCGTGTCAAATAAAGATCGATATACATGTGCACTCAAATCTGAGTCTTTAAATTTTATATGAGTGCTCTCTACGGCAAATGGAGAGTTATAGTAAGCATGCAATTCTTCCCGTATAGTACCAGAGCCAAAGCAAGATACCGATGCTGCTTCTGCCTTGGTTAACGCCAGTACAGGGCCTACGCAATGGGTAGCATAATACATGGGTGGAAGGCCGGGCCAATAATTCGGCCATCCATCCATATCCTGCTGATGACTGGCTTTTAAAAACTGCACTTTGCCCAATTGACCAGTCTCATAAAGTTCTTTCATGAAAAGAAACTCACGGGCATAAACAACCGTTTCCATCATCATATAAGTAAGCCCTGTTTCTTTTACCAGTTCTACGATTTGCCGGCACTCATCCACAGTCGTGGCCATGGGAACCGTGCAAGCCACATGCTTCCCTGCTTTTAATGCTTTGATCGATTGTATCGCATGATCAGGTATTGGCGTGTTGATGTGCACAGCATCGATATTTGGATCTTTTAATAATTCATCATAATCCGTATATCTTTTTTCAATGCTGAACGCATCGCCAATTTCTTTTAACTTTTCGGCGTTACGCTGGCAAATAGCGTACATCGTTGCCCTGGGATGGCGTTGATAAATTGGAATAAATTCTGCTCCGAAACCAAGCCCTACTATGGCAATATTTATTTTACTTTTCATCGGCTATAATTTTATTAGCAGTTAATGATTGTATGGGTGAATTTTCGGCCCAATTTTTTAAAAAACGCAGACCATCTTGTGCAAACGCATCCTGGTTATCAGCCATTGGATGCCAGAAACAAACTGCACCCGCAAGCTCTTTGTTATCCGGTGTAAAGCTTTCGATGGTAACCGTACCCTTGTAATTAATGGCCTCCAGACCTTTGTAATAAGCATCCCAAGGGGTTTGTCCTGTGCCTGGTGTTCCGCGGTAATTTTCAGAAACCTGTAAATGGATTAATTTATTCCCTGCTGTAATGATTGCCTGTTCTACATCTCGTTCTTCTATAGCCATATGAAATCCGTCCAACATGATCTGTGCTGCGGGATGATTAATATCATCAACCATCCGAAGGACATCCTGTGCAGTATTTACAAGGTCTGATTCGAAACGATTCAATGGTTCCAGTGCAATTTGTAGACCCCGGTTTGCTGCCATTTCACAAACAATACCAAGATTCTTTACGGCCAGGTCCCATTCTCTTTTTCGCTGATCTGCATTGATCATGCGTGCTTTGCCAACCGCGGAATACATAGGGCCCCCAAAAAAGGGTGTATCCAGTGCTGCACAAATATCAAGACAAGACTCGATATAAGAGAAACATTCCTGGTGAATAGCCGTGCTTTCATTGGTCAAGTCTCTCGTTGGCCCAAAGGCGCCGCAAACATTTGCTTTCAAATTATATTCTTTCAAACCTCTTATTACAGCCTCTGTATCAATAAGCGAGGGATCTTCTACGGCAATCTCTACCACATCAAAACCCATTTTCGCAATCTTAGGGAATAATTCTTCGATCGAAGCCGTGGCAAAAGGAGAAGTCCATAACCAGGTACTTACGCCATATTTAATGTCTAAAGCCATTATTATAGTTTAATGTTTTGTGACTGAGGTCTTACTCATTTTTTTTCAAGACAACGGCTTTATAACCTCCACGTGTTCGGAAGTACAAAATCAAGAGCAGAAAGCTAACCAACATAATGATGGGAAAAATGATGATGTCGCGTAAAGCTTCTTTTTTTGCCGTGTCTTTTATCGTTGTGATTGTAGCCGTTTCTTTTGAACTTGCCGTGGTAAGTTTAGTTTGATCCAATGCTTTATAATCTCCAAAAATGCTCGTTTTGTTTTCGGTTACATACTGGGTATGAATATTGGTTTTGTTTGCTTCGTCGTATGTCAGTATGTTTGAGTCTATGGACTTATCCTGGATAAATCCAAGAATTCCCGCACCGATAACTCCGGCAGCAATCATTCCGAGACCACCAGTAATATTCAAGGTTAACGCGCCGCCTTTGGGAAACCTTTCTGCCACAACGCCAAGCATCGTTGGCCAGAAAAATGTTTTACCCAACCCATAGATGGTGGCCGCTACTAAAATCATAACGCCGGCAGAAAGAGACAACAAGTAAAGCCCCAGGGCCGCTATAGCCGAACAAATAGCTAGCAAACCAAGTGGCGATATTTTGTGCACAATGGGCCCGGCAAAAAAACGAAGTACAAACATGATGGCTGATGTATAAACCAATACCCATCCGGCTTGCAAACCAAGTTCGCTCATAGCAGG